>NZ_JAKTIG010000001.1:0-9084 GCF_027855145.1 Acinetobacter sp. AOR18_HL | reverse complement strand
TTTTCAGGGCGAAATCATTCTTTGGGCTGTGCGCTGGTATTGTAAATATGGCATTAGCTATCGTGAACTGCAGGAAATGCTGGCCGAACGGGGTGCGAATGTTGATCACACGAATATTTACCGTTGGGTTCAACGTTTAACAATAAAAATGGGAGCCTATAGCTCCCATTTTTATTGTTAAACGTTGAATCCTATATGTTTTCCTGTTGGAAGCTCTACATCAATACGGAGCTTCCCACCCATTGCCTCAACATACTTTTTCATGGTTGAAATCTTAAGATCATTGCCACGATTTTCTATTGCTGAAAGCGATGGCTGTTTTATTCCCAAAGTTTCAGCAAGCTCTTTTTGAGAAATTTCGAGTTCTTCACGAATAAGATGAAGCTGATTTTCTAGCAGTAATTCATCAGCCATTTTTTGAATACGGGCTTGGCTCTCTGGAGAGCGGCTAGCTAACAATTCTTGCAGAGTCTTAGCCATTAGATTTATCTCCTAGGGTAGTGAGATGAAGTTGGTATTGTTCATCTGCAATATCCAGCATGTCTTTATAAAAACGCTTTTTACCGCCTTTATCAGCAATACATAGAACAATAGCCTGTCGTAAGGGATCAAATGCGAAGAAAGCTCTTAAGGGTCTACCGCGATGTTGAACACGCAGTTCTTTCATATTGGTAAATTTAGACTCATACACAGTATCTACTAAAGGACGGCCTAAACTCGGTCCCTGCTGCTGTAGAACAACCAGGGCAGCTAGGACCTTCTCTTGTGTAGGTTCATCTTGCTGTTCAAGCCACTGATTAAATAGATCTGTCGTAATGACTGTCCACATACCACAACCAAAATATAGATTATAGTCTATATTTTAGGGGCATTATGTTTGTTTTGCAAATGAGAAAGGATAGGCAATAAAAAACCCCGACATCCTGTCGGGGTTTTTCGTATTTGGTACTAGGGGCAACTCCTGTCATCCCTCGCGTCCTGTCGCTGATCTTCTTATTTTAATCTGGAACATCCTGTTCTCAATGAAGCCATGATATGCAATCTGGTGGTGTCTGCCTATTAGCAATTTTCTTGAATGGCTGTACGCCAAAACGTACATGCAGATATCCTCAAATTATCCCAATATTTGTCCGCAGGAAATGGGGATAATTTCAGAAATGAAGGCCTTTAGAAATCAGGAAAAATTGAAATTTTGAGCATTTTTTAATCAATTTTATTGGCTAAAAGTGACAAAATTGCTTAAAAAGCAGCCGACTTGTTTCGGAGTCGGCTTTTCACCTATTTTTTAGTCATGACTATTTTTTTAAATAATTGAAAAACAATAATTTTTTAGAAGTGATTTCGTATAAGCTCCATTATGTTAAATGGCTTAATCAAAATAACCTAAAATTGCTAAAGTAGGTATAAAAAAGATCGTAAATACAGCAAAATATTGAATCATCTTTTTATGTCTGAAATCTCGTTTAGAAATGATCAAAAGCAATGCCGAAAAAAAAATGACTATGAATGTCCATGAAATTGAATACATACTTAAATCCTAATTAATTATGTTGAGTTTTAAATTTCTCTAAAATTAACATAATACACGTTATACGAATGCAAAAATGGGAGCTATAAGCTCCCATTTTTAGTCTTTAATGCGCTTTTTAGCTTCGTCATAAACTATGCTATCAGCTCGTTTCCCGACTGTGATGAGCAAGATAACTACCTGATCATCTTTAACTTGATAGACAAGTCTGACACCAGCTTTTAATAATTTAATTTTATAGCAACCTGCAAGATCGCCTCTAAGCATATTCTTTGGAATATGTGGCTGCTCTATGACTTTGGCTAGTTTCTTCTTAAATTGATCTCGTATAGCAACAGGGAGTCTTTCCCATTCTGCTGTAAAGTCCTTGTGACGTAAAAGCTTATAAGTCATCTAATGTGACTTCCTCAAACATCTCTTTAGGGTCATTAATGCGCTTACGGACAAGAGCTAATAATTCTTCGTCTTCTTCTGAAAGCAAAGCTTTTTTGACAGGTAGTTTCCCAGTCGTAGCAACATACTCAAGAATACTAGTAAAGAAATCTGTAGGTGCAATACCTTGTTCTTTAAGGATGGAATAGGATTTTTCTTTAAGGGCTTCATCGACCCTGAAGTTAACAGTAGCCATCATATCTCCCAGTTATTTAATGTACTAGGAGTACTGTAATGCAAATTGCATTACAAGTCGACTTCGTATAACCGCCATTATGTTAATTTTAGGAAAACTTTAAAAATAATTTTTTTATACACAAAAGAAACACCTTCACTTCATTAAGCAAAATTTAGGTTCAATGAAGTATGATTTTGCATTTTAATAACTATGCGGATGAATAATGGGTTTTGATATAGAAAAAGTAAGAGAACAGCTAAAAACGGCTAGATCTAATTCTTCTGAAAGACAACTTCTACAATTACTAAAAGAAAATAGCTTTCTTTTCTCTGAATTATTCTCAAGACATTTTGGGATACAGCCCATTTTTTCAGAAGTTAGTTTTGGTAATAATTTTAGATGTGATTTTTGTTGGCTAAATGATAATTCAGATGGTCCTGAATGGGTATTAGTTGAAATTGAAAAACCTTGTGCAAGACTTTTTAATCAAAACAGGGAACCAAGTGCAGAGTTAAATCACGGAATCGAACAAGTAAAAAGTTGGCAAAGATATTTTGAGTTTAATCCCGCTGAAAAAAGAAGAATTTTTGGTGCGGTAAGGAAGTTCAGATATATCCTAGTAATTGGTGAAAAAAGTGATTGGGAGGCTAGAGAGGCTAGCTTATGGAGAGCTTTTGAAAATCATAATAGTATCGAAATTCGATCTATGAATATTTTTGATAGAGCTATCGAAAATTATGAAAAAATTCCAGATCACTATTGGAGCTTTCAAGAAAACCCTCTTGTATTAAATGCTAGTAAACTTCAAGCCTATTGGGAAGAATATTCCTACATAATGACATGGAGAAAAATATTACCCTAATAGCTCTGGAGCAAAGCTATTGAACATATGGCTGTAATAAAAAATAGATTTTAATTTAATGATAATATTAGTTCTTTTTTTGGGGGGTTAATTTGAAAACTACTTTAGAAATTTTAAGTTTAACGTTTGATACATCACTATCTTATTGTGAAAATATAAGAGATATGATCGTTGAAGGCACTAAAAAAATTGAACTCGATTTTAGGAAATTAGGAACTATTGAACCTTTCGGGATAGTCTATTTTTCAAATTTTGTTAAAACTTTTTCAAGACTTAGAGATATAGAGCTTTCTTGTATTTACCATGATAATGAAGGCATTAGTTATGCTAAGCACATGGGACTTTTTCAAAATTGTGGTTTTGATATTGGAAAACCACCTAGAGAGGAATTTCCAACCAAAGAAGCATCCCATATACCTATCACCATTGTTGATGTAGAAAATTTACGACAAGAAGCAAGAGACACGTACGAGCAAGTTGGTCAAATTGTTGAAAATTATAGTGAAAGATTAGCAAAATTACTTACCTCTCAGAAAGATACTACTCTAGTAGACACATTAACTTTTTGTTTCAGAGAAATCATTAGAAATGTTGTTGAACATTCAAAGGCCCCAAAAATTACTTTTTGCGCTCAATATTGGCCATATCTAAGAAAAGCTGAAATTGTGGTTCTTGATAGAGGTCAAGGTATTCGAAATTCTTTAAATGAAAACAGTACATTACCAGATATAGGAACTGATAAAGACGCTTTAAATTTTGCATTGTTGCCAAGTATTTCTAGTAAAGTTGCATATGGCAAAAAGCAAAAAAGGAAATCAGACGACTTTTGGAAAAATAGTGGATTCGGTTTGTATATGACTCATCGTATAGCTGGAATGGGGGGAGATTTTTTTATTGCCAGTGGTAAACATGGTCTCCAATGGATTAAAGACGAAAAAAAAGATCATAAAGTCAGATTAAAAGGCACCATATTACGTATGGTTATACAAACTGATAATATTAGTGAGCTACAGGAAACTCTTGGAAAGTTTAGAACCGATGGTTTTGCATTAGCACAAGAGTTAACAAAAATGGAGATAGAACCATCTACAGCATCTCTAATGCTTTCCAAACATCGTAGTGATGTGTGCTGAATTAACAGGAAACCTCCACTTTGGCTCCTAATGGAGCCATTTATTTAACATAAAATCTCTTATGTGAAGCAATCTTTGTAACTCCAAAATAGAAATGTCCGGTTTCTCCAAAGTAAAAATGTCCGCTTTTAGATAACTTTAGCAACTCGATAGACAGTTGCAACTCCACAATTCACTGCTTTGGCAATTTCTTCCTTAGTCATATTGCCAGCTGCTAGCAATTCTTTTATTCGTTTGTGCTTAGCCTCATTGGCTTTCTTACCTGTTGGCTTGTAACCCGAACGTGCCAGGCCCTGCTTAATACGTTCTATACGTTTCTCATTGTCTAGGCGAGCCATTGTTGCCAGGAGATCAATCAACATATTGTTGATGAGTTCCAGGATTGAATGAGTAATGCTGTCACTGGTTTGAATCATTTGGTAGGTAGTAGGAAGATCCGCTACGACTAAACGAAGTCCCTTCTCCTGGATCCTGCGCTTCAGCTCTTGAAAATCTCGTTGGGTTAGGCGTGATAAGCGGTCAATACTTTCAACTAACAAGGTGTCACCTTGATTTGCTTCTGACAGCAGCTTATTCAATTCAGGTCGGTCTAACTTCGTACCACTATAGTTTTCCACGTACACAATGGTTTCACCCAAATTCAAGTTTTGGTTTAGATCCTGAAGAATCTGCAAAGCCCTTTCTGCATCTTGATCTTTAGTTGAAGCTCGTAGATAAATACGTGTATTCATTTCTATCATTTAATCTTAATTCTATTAGATTAATGATAACAATATCATTTAATTATTGCATTAAGTCTAATGATAGATATTGTATGCGATTTGGCTTGCTATCATTCAGCTATACTCTTTTGATAAAAAAAGCATGACTAAAAGCCATGCCTTGGGAATTCGTATAACAGCCCTTATGTTAAATCAGGTTTAAAACTTAATATCATGTGAATTAAAGTAGGTCGGATCAAACTCTATCTCTCCTATTTCATCCTCGATAATTTGCATGTAATCGTCATATCTTGGATGTTTGGGGTCTTGTAATGCATCTAAAATATCAAGATATCCAAAAATTCCTCCAATATCTTCAAATGGAGCATGATTTTGACCATCTATACAACATGGATATTTTTTATTTAAATCAGGAGATTGTCTGCTTTCTACAGTAATCAAATGTTCCCAACAATCGCCAAAATCATATGTATATATAATTTTTTTACCTACACGTAGAACTTCTTTCAATTTTTGTCTTTTATTGATCTTTTCATGCTTAATAGTCGTGAATTCATGTAAATGGCTATCTTCCCAATCAAAAGCAGATTGAATTGCCTTATGGAGCCTAGATAAAGTAGCTGCCGATGAAATTTGAATAGTTCTCCAGATTTCAGGATCACTACCTAGCAGACTAATTTTTAATTGAAAAACTTCATCAGAAGATTTGAGCTTTACAGTTCCCATAACAGCCTAGTTCTCAAAAAATAGTTTTAGTAAATCTAAAATTAACATAATACACCTTATACGAAACGTGTTATAATTTTCATTAGAAATCAATGCTGTAGTTTCTAGTTTATAGCCCAATCGAGCCCGTTTGGGCTTTTTTTATGATTTTTCATGTTCCACGAATATTCTTTAATCAATGTTCCACGGTTTTGATTAGATATTTTAATCATTCCAGTAAGAGCCGGCGAGTGTCTACGAGCGACCACCTGGCATTAAAATTTCGCCCCTGCCTTTTCTCTGACTACAAGCTCCCTTTCGATTTTAAACGGTAGGTACAGAGCATCCCGAATGGATGCGAACTTTGGAGCTTTTGCTTTTCAAAAAGTTATAAAATATAAATCCTTATTTAAGTTTTTATAACACAGTATTCCATTAACCTTTTTGATTAAAAAAGCACCATTAAAGTTGGACTTAAGAAAGTCCAATTTTAATGGTGCTGATGAAAATCATCACTTTGTAAAAATGAGTTTCAGTAGTTTTATAAATATTAAACTACTATAAGATCCAATCTCTTATTTCCATTGGAAACCAAAAGAGACACCACCACCAAAGTCACCGCGGCTGTTACCTGTTCCAGCAGCCTTATATACCCATTAATTGTTTTCAGTTATTCCACTGACCGGATTACTCCACCCTCTGTAGACGACAAAAGCATATTGATATTGCGATAAGCTATCAAAAAAGTCATGAGGGACTACATCTATTGGTCGACTCAACTAGCTTAAAGTTTTTAGGCGAAGGCGAATGGAAACGCAAGAAACATCAGCCTGAATATCGTCGCCAATGGCATAAGCTTCATATTGCTATAGATGCTGAAACCCTTCAAATACGTGCAGTACAACTCACCACAAATAATGTCAGCGATTCACAAGTACTTAGTGATTTACTTGATCAGATTCTATTGGATGAGCAAATAGAATCTGTTTATACCGATGGAGCTTATGACACAAAAAGATGCCGTCAAGTCATTGCAGATCGACAAGCACATGCAGTGATTCCTCCTAGAAAAAATGCAAGACCTTGGAAAGATACAAAATCACATTCTCAGGAGCGAAATGAATTACTTCGAACAGTTAAACGTTTAGGCAGAACACTATGGAAAAAATGGTCAGGCTATCATCGGCGAAGTTTGGTGGAAACCAAGATGCATTGCATCAAATTATTAGGGGAGAAACTCAGCGCTAAAAATTTAACAATCAAGTCAACGAGATTCATGCACGTGTGGCAGTCTTAAAGAAATTTACAGAATTAGGTCAACCTCATACCCAAGTTGCCACTTAAATTTGGATCACTTAGGGGCAGCTGTGCATTTCAAGCCTTTGTGCAACAAAGCCGGGTCAAAGTGTGATTTACTTCTCACAAGAAAAACTTTATTTTACTCTATAATAAACTTCTTGCGTTAGTCAAAATTTAAACAGCCCAAAGCTACATTTTATAAGGTTTTAGCCAATTCAAAAATTAGGTAAAACGATACTTTCGCAAGAGGTCTAATAAATTACATTTTTTTACTTGGTAAACCGACTTGTATACATAAGGCTACAAGTTCTAACTTCTTTTCTGCATTTGGAAATTATTATGAATAAGGTTTATAAGGTTGTATGGAATGCATCTTTGGGTATTTGGGTAGCGGTTTCTGAGTTAGCCAAAGGAAAAACAAAAAGTCGTTGTAGTGTCGAAGCTTCTTGTTTACAAAATCAACAACTAGAAGATGTTTCATTAAGCTCAGTTTTTAACTACAAAATTCTATCTCTTGCAATTTTTACAGTCTTTACTGCAAATTTTGCATTTGCTGGTTATGAAGCGGGAGGAGGATCAACCTTTGCAAACTGTACGCGTACATCAGCCGGATCAGGGGCGGAGGGTGCAGGAATTGCTATTGCAAATGAAAACAGTATTGCTTGTGCTCCTGCAGTTGAGTCTTTAGCTATAGGTGCAAATATTGCAGCTTTAGGTGCGCAATCAACAGTAGTTGGTAATGATGTCATTGCTTCAACAACTGCCACTCAATCAGTAGTTATTGGTTCTAGTTTTAATGTAAACCCTACTACATCGAATGGTAAAGGTGGTGTGGCAATAGGTAGTGGTTTATCTACTATCCATAAAAGCCCAATCGCTGACGGACAAGGATCTTTGGCGTTAGGATCGAGTGGCGATGGTACAGCTATAAATGGCACAATATACAATCAACAAGGGCCTGATGCTAAGGCGGCTTATAGTGCGGCATTAATGGCGGGCTCTCAAACTGCAACTGGTGCAGATAGATCTATAGCTTTTGGTGTAGATGCTAAAGTTGCAGCTAATACAGTTGATAGTATTGCACTAGGAACAACAAGTGCTACTTCTGCTAATAACACCGTTGCTATAGGTAAAAATGCAAATGCCAATGTTCTTAACTCCGTTGCATTAGGTGCGGGTTCCACTACAACTGCACAGGCGGGTAATTCTTTTCTAACGAATGTCGCACCTTCTGCTACGAATGGCGTAGTTTCAGTTGGTACGACTAGCGCAACTCGACGCATTCAGAATGTCGCTGATGGTGCCGCCCTTACTGATGCCGTGAATGTAGCGCAATTAGACAAGGCTTATGATGACGCACATAGCCGATTAGCAACTGCTTTGGGTGGTGGAGCAGCCTATGATCCAGCCACAAATGCGTATACAGTACCGAACTATAATGTCACTACCGATCCAAATGCAGGAACAAAAACGGGTAATGTAAATAATGTTGGTGCTGCACTTTCTGGTTTAGATACAGCGGTAAATAAAGCAATAATATTTAATGCTAATGCAGGTAGTTCAACTAATAAACTTGGATCAACATTAAATATTACTGGTGGTCTTGCAGGTACTGGTTCAAACGCAAATGTCAAAACTGTCATTACGGGAAATACAGTTGATATCCAAATTGCAGATGCCCCTACATTTTCTGGTACTGTAACTGCTGGAAATCTTGCAACTGGTGGCACATTAAGTGTTACAGGCGTGAGTAATTTAAATGGTGGGGCAAACTTAAATAACCAAAAAATTACTAATCTTGCTGCAGGTACCGCACCTGGTGATGCGGTTAATTTTAGCCAATTAACCACAACTAACAACAACGTAACTACAGCACAAAATACAGCGAATACTGCTTTAACTAATGCTAATAATGCACAGACTTCTGCAAATGCAGCGCAAAGTACAGCTAACAATGCTTTAACTGAAGCACAAAAAGGTTTGAATTTTAGAGCAAATGCTGGTGCTACAGATAAAGTTAGTTTAGGTGAAACCATCACCCTAGCAGATGGAACTAATACAACTGCAACTTATGATGCTGCAACAAATACTTATAAATATAACGTGGTTGATGCGCCAACTTTTGCTGGCACGGTGACAGCTGGAAATCTTGCAACTGGTGGCACATTAAGTGTTACAGGCGTGAGTAATTTAAATGGTGGAGCAAATTTAAATAACCAAAAAAT
>NZ_JAKTIG010000086.1:0-9662 GCF_027855145.1 Acinetobacter sp. AOR18_HL | reverse complement strand
GCGTTAGATTGGCTTACACCATTAGAGAAATTTGCTCAGCTTGTTGATTATCATAAGACTTTTCAAACTGTCGCACCTCATGTTTGAATTCGCCAGAGTATAAAAGGACTCGTTTAAATGGTTCTGAGCTTTTACTGACATTGGTAGGTAATCCTGGTGATTGTGTAATCGTAACTGATGAAATGTGTGGCTGGAACGTGGCTAGAGCATTGGCTGTGATTCGCCTCAAAGATACTCAATTGCGGTCTTGGATACGTTACGTACTAGCAAGTAAGCCCGCGCAACATTTAATAGAAGCTAGATTAAATACTACAGTTCAAAAAACTTTGAATTTAAAAGATGTACGGGAAATTGGCATTCCAATTCCTCCTAAAGAAGAACGCGATTCAATAACAAAAACAATTGATTCAATTGAAAAAAAGACATTAATTAATACGAAAATCAACCAAACTCTAGAATCCATAGCTCAAGCTATATTTAAAAGCTGGTTTATCGACTTTGACCCTGTGCGTGCCAAAATTGCAGCTAAGCAGAATGGTGAAGATCCTGAACTTGCTGCGATGTGTGCCATTAGTGGTAAAAGCGAAGAAGAGCTTCAGCAAATGCCTGAAGAAGATTTAACTGAATTGCAAGCAACTGCTGCGCTGTTTCCTGATGAATTGGTAGAAAGTGAGTTAGGGGAAGTACCGAAGGGGTGGAGTATTACCAAAGTAGATGACATTTTAAATAGAATAAAAATTAAAAAAAGATTCAAAAAAAATGATGTCAATAGCTTTGGGCGAACTTTTGTTCTGGAACAAGGCTCAAATGTTATTTTGGGTTTTCATAATGAAGAAGGAAGTATTCCTGCTTCCAAAGAAGAACCTGCATTTATATTTGGCGATCATACTTGTATCACAAAATTAATGTTAAGTAATTTTGATGTCTCTGAAAATGTTATTGCGGTTACGGGTAAAAAGAGAAACTCATATTGGACGTATTATGCAATTAAAGATTTACAGAAATTTCAAGAGTACAGACGACATTGGATGGAGTTGACTTCAAAACAGGTTGTAATTGCAGATATTAACTTAACTGATTATTTCGCTAAAAAAGTTAAAATATTGCATGAAGATATCGAATACTCTCTACGTGAAAATTTAGTACTTATGAATCTTAGAAATACTTTATTACCAAAATTATTATCAGGTGAGATTAGTGTGTCTAGTTTTCAGGAGGACACTAATGACTAAAGAATTGGAAGGATTGGCTACTACGGTTCAAAAATTCAAAGCGAGTTTAAAAGATGTTTTAGATAAAACTAATGCTGAATTTCATCAAGCCTTAAATGGAGAATCACCTATAAGTTTTCGTGGTTTAACTACCATGCAAGATGAGGGAAATGAGTATCTGCTAGACCCAAGTGATATTTTATTTTGGCATGATCCTACAGCTTATCTTGATGAGTTTGGGCGTTGGAAAGGTCAGGAAATATTGGATAGACATTCTGCAATCAAAGATTATTTACATGAATCAGATCAAATTAATATTTTTAATAGATTTGTAGATGTATTAAGGAAAAAAAGAGTAGCCCCATTTGTAGGTGCTGGCATATCTAGACCTTATAAATATCCGCTTTGGGGTGAACTAATTGAATACATTGTTAAAAAGTTAGAATCTCAATCGATATCTGACCAGAAAGCAGGGAAACCCGCTAATACGAGTCTACAGCAAGTTAAAGATTTGATTTTAAATAGAGATTATTTAACCGCAGTTCAAAAACTATATGAACATAATAAGGTGATAGTAGATAATATAATTAATACTAAATTTGATGGTGCAGAAAATAAAAATTTAAAAGGAATTATTGAGTTAATACCACTTTTAACTGATGGGTGTGTTATTACAACTAACTTTGATAAGTTGCTTGAAAGAGTCTTTGAAGAAAAAAGCCGACCTTTTCAAGGTTTTATGCATGGTATACAACAACATAGCGGTTTTGCATCGCAACTTGTTCAAGGTTCACGTTGTATTTTAAAATTGCACGGGACATTTGAGGTTAATGAAACATATATTTTTTCTAAACAGCAATATGATGACGCATATGGCTGTGACTGCTTAGATTACACTAAACCATTAGCTAAAGTTTTACGACAAATTTTTATCAGTCACTCTTTAGTATTTATTGGCTGTAGCTTGGAATTAGATAGGACATTAGAATTATTTTTAGATGTTGTAAATTCTAATGTTTTTGATATTCCAAATCATTTTGCATTTTTTCCAGAATTTGAAAGCGATAATAACCTTGAAAAAGAGACTTTAATTTCTAGTGTAGGCATTAAGCCAATTTGGTATCAAGTTACTTCTAATGAAGATGGTTCACAAAACCATGATCAATTAGAACAATTGTTAAGTTTTGCAATTGATTGTGCAAATGGACGAGCGAAGTTATAGGGCTTTGAAATGAATGAAATACAACTAGAAAACCTCTGCCTCGATTGGTTTGCTGAAAATGGCTGGGAAGTCGTTCATGGCATTGATATTGCACCCGACAGCAGTAATCCCCTACGCAAAGACTATAAACAAGTCTTAATTGAATCAGACTTACATGCTGCATTTGAACGATTAAATCCACACTTGCCTACGAGCTGTTTTGAGCAGGTTTGGCAAAAACTGAGCAAGACTGAAAGTTTGGATTTAGTCATTAATAACCGTGCTTTCCACCGTATGTTATTGGAGGGGGTACCTGTCACGTATAAGAAGCAAGATGATTGGGTACACGACCATGCCTTCTTGGTGGATTTCAACCATGTCCATCAAAACCGATTTGTTGCTATCAATCAATTTACTATTCTAGGTACTAAACAACCTCGACGTCCTGACATCATCTGTTTTATTAATGGTATTCCCTTTGCCGTGTTGGAGTTAAAAAGCCCAACTGATGAAAACGCGGATATTTGGGATGCCTTTAACCAGCTGCAAACCTATAAAGAAGAAATCTCGGATCTATTTATCTTTAATGAAGCTTTAGTTGTAAGTGATGGCGTAACAGCTCGTATTGGTTCACTGACAGCGAATCAGGAACGCTTTTTGCCGTGGCGTACGATTAAGAATGAAGATGACAAACCTGCTTTAGAGTGGGAGCTAGAAACAGTTGTTCGTGGCTTCTTTGATCGAGAATTGTTTTTAGATTACATCCGATTCTTTGTGTTATTTGAAACAGATGGCGAAAAGACCATTAAGAAAATTGCAGGCTACCATCAGTTCCATGCGGTTAGGGAAGCGGTACAAGCGACCATTGCAGCAGCCAATCCGAATGGGGATAAGAAAGCAGGCGTTGTTTGGCATACCCAAGGCTCAGGTAAAAGTATCTCCATGTGCTGCTATGCAGGCAAGCTATTACAGCAGCCTGCCATGCACAACCCAACCTTGTTAATCGTCACTGACCGTAATGACTTAGATGGACAGTTGTTTGAAACCTTTAGCAATGCTCAAGATTTATTAAAACAAACGCCAGTTCAAGCCAATAACCGTGGTGAGCTAAGACAGCTTTTGGCTGAGCGTGAGTCTGGTGGAATCATTTTTACCACAGTACAAAAGTTTGCATTATTAGATGGTGAGAGTGAGCATCCATTATTGAATGGACGCCACAATATTGTGGTGATGTCAGATGAAGCACACCGTAGCCAATATGGTTTGAAAGCAAAACTAGGTAATGATGGCACATACAAGTTCGGCTATGCCAAGCACATGCGCGATGCTTTGAAGAATGCTGCTTTTATTGGCTTTACCGGAACTCCGATTTCGAGTGAGGATAAAGACACCCGAGCTGTCTTTGGTGATTATGTTTCGATTTACGACATTCAGGATGCCGTCGATGATGGTGCAACCGTCCCAATCTACTACGAATCACGCTTGGCAAAATTAGATATTAATAAAGCTGAAATCGAGGAACTGTCTGATCAAGTCGATGAAGTGGTAGAAGATGAGGAAGATGTCGGTAGTCGTGAAAAGACCAAAAGTGAGTGGAGCCGACTAGAAAAGCTGGTGGGTGCCACACCACGGCTGAAACAGATTGCTGCGGATTTAGTCGCACACTTTGAAGCCCGTACAGAAGCCACGGCGGGTAAAGGCATGATTGTGACCATGAGCCGCGAGATCTGTGTCCACCTTTACAATGAGATTATTGCCTTACGTCCAGATTGGCATGACCCTGATCCTGAAAAAGGCAAAATCAAAATTGTGATGACGGGTTCAGCTTCAGATAAACCATTATTGCAGCCGCATATCTACAATAAGCAAACTAAAAAACGCCTTGAGAAACGCTTTAAGGACGTAAACGATCCTTTACAACTGGTGATTGTACGCGATATGTGGCTTACAGGTTTTGATGCACCGTGTACGCACACCATGTATATCGACAAACCGATGAAGGGGCATAGCCTCATGCAGGCAATTGCACGTGTGAACCGTGTCTTTAAAGATAAGCAGGGTGGACTAGTTGTTGACTATATCGGCATTGCTAATGAATTGAAGCTGGCCTTAAAAACCTATACCGATGCCAAAGGGAAAGGTGAGCCGACTTTACGTGCAGAAGAAGCCTATGCAGTGCTTGCTGAAAAGATGGATGCAATACGAGGAATGTTCACCAAAACCAACGAGCAGGCAGGTATGGATTTGGGTGCTTATGAAACTCAGGCACACCGACTGATTATCCCCGCAGCTAACTATGTGCTGAGCTTAAAGGATGGTAAAAAGCGTTTTCTTGATTTAGTTCTGGCAATCAATAAAGCCTTCTCTTTATGCAGCACCTTGGATGAAGCGAAGAACCTGCACAAAGAAATTGCCTTTTACTCAGCCATTAAAGCGGTCATTAGCAAGCATACCTCTGTAGATCGTAAACTGTCGCAAGCGGAAAAGGACAGTACGCTAAAACAGATTCTGGACAATGCTGTCATTGCTGATGGCGTAACAGATGTCTTTGCAATGTGTGGTTTGGATAAACCTAATATTGGCTTGCTTTCAGATGAGTTCTTGGAAGATGTACGGCAGATGCCATACCGTAACTTGGCAGTTGAACTTCTGGAAAAGTTACTCAATGATGGCATTAAGGCAAAGACGCGAAACAATGTGGTACAGGAAAAACGCTTCTCTGACCGTTTGCAGGAAACCTTGAGGAAATACAATAACCGAGCGATTGAAACTTCTCAGGTCATTGAAGAACTCATTCAAATGGCAAAAGAATTTCAGGCAGAGATGCAGCGTGAAGCTGCACTTGGTTTGAATCCTGATGAAATCGCTTTCTATGATGCTTTGGCAAACAATGAAAGTGCTGTCAGAGAGCTTGGAGACGATACGCTGAAACAGATCGCACGAGAGATTACAGAGAAGCTTAGGAAGTCAACGACAGTGGATTGGCAGGTTAGGGATAGTGTGCGTGCTCAGCTGAAAATATTAGTACGTCGTACTTTGCAGCGATGGAAATACCCGCCTGATAAAGCGGCTGAAGCGATTGAGCTTGTGATGAAGCAAGCTGAGCAGTTGTCGAATGCGTGGACGACTAGCTAAAAAATCATTTATAAAGAACGTAATGTACACAAAATAATTTACATGCTCTTCTTGGGCGAAACCTTTGAAAAAATAGATAAAGTTACAATAACCAATGTATTTTGGGGGGAACAATGCGTATCGAAAAAGTTAGAGTTGAGGGGTATAGACTTCTTGAAGATATTGAGATTGTATTAGAAAAGAATTCAACTGTGATTGTAGGGCGAAATAATAGCGGAAAAACATCTTTTACTAGCATATTTGATTGTTTTTGTGGTGAGTCAGGAGCCCGTTTTAGGTTGGAAGATTTTTCTAGTTTGTCTCGTGAGAAGTTTTTAAATGCAAGAAAATTGAAAGAAGAGGGGGCAAGTCCAGAGCAGATATATAATACACTGCCTATAATCACTCTTTCTTTGACATTTCGATACGATAGTGATGCCCCGACTTTAGGGCCTCTTTCACCATTTATCATTGATTTAGATATGGACTCTACAACAGCGATTGCTTGTATTGAATATAGGCCTGTCTTAGCAAAAATGCATTTGTTGTTTGATATACCTCAACCACCAGTAGGTATGGAACCTCAAATACATTTTTTTAAGTGTTTACGTAATAACTTATCAAAAATTTCTTTGTAGAAGACAAAAGCATATTGATATTGTAATCAGCTACCAAAAAAGTAGCGATGGGCTGCATCTACTCATGGACTCTACAGGCATGAAGTTTCTAGGTGAGGGCGAATGGAAACGCAAGAAACATGGACCTGAATATCGTCGCCAATGGCGTAAACTTCATATTGGTATAGATGCTAAAACCCTGCAAATACGAGCAGTTCAGCTTACAACCAATAATGTCAGTGATTCACAGGTGCTTGGTGATTTACTTAATCAGATTCCACAAGATGAGCGGATTAACTCTGTTTATACCGATGGAGCTTATGACACCAAGCAATGCCGTCAGGTCATTGCAGATCGGCAAGCGCATGCGGTGATTCCACCTAGAAAAAATGCGAAACCATGGAAAGATACAAAGAGTAGCTCGCTAGAGCGAAATGAATTACTTCGAACAATTAAACGTTTAGGCAGGACACTATGGAAAAAATGGTCAGGCTATCATCGGCGAAGTTTGGTTGAAACTAAGATGCATTGCATCAAATTATTAGGAGATAAACTCAGTGCAAGGAGTTTTGATAGCCAAGTGAATGAGATCCATGCACGTGTAGCAGTCCTTAACAGATTTACGGAATTAGGTCGACCACTTACCCAAGTTACGCCTTAAATTTGGCTCAATTAGGGGCGCTTTGCATTTCAAATCTTTGTGCAACAAAGCCGAGCATGTGCTGTTTGTGATAAATTGAGATTATGTTGAGTGAGTTCTCTAATAATTCTAAGTTGTTGAAAGTTCATAATTTGGATATAGAATATAAAAATAAGAGCAAATATATAAATAAATGCTCTTTTAGATGATCAATGATTAACGCATTGTGACGAATTCTTCAGCAGAAGTCGGATGAATTGCTAAAGTGTTATCGAAGTCTTTTTTAGTTGCTCCCATTTTTAAAGCAACAGCAAAGCCTTGCAGAATTTCATCCATACCGTATCCAATACCATGAATTCCGACCACTTTCTCATCAGTTCCTACACAAATTAATTTCATTTTTGTGAGTTGTCGATGTTCTGTTATCGCTGTATACATGGATGTAAAGGAAGAACTATAAATTTTGATGGCATCTTTACCAAATTTTTCTATGGCTTGATCTTCGGTTAATCCAACTGTTCCAATAGGTGGGTGACTAAACACCACAGTCGGAATATTTTCATAATCTAAATGTTCATTTGGCTTATTGTTAAATAAACGTTCAGACAGTCTTCGACCCGCTGCCACAGCAACAGGTGTTAACTCGACTTTACCTGTAATATCACCCACTGCATAAATGCCAGACTGTGTTGTATTTTGATATGCATCAACATGAATAAAGCGATTCTCGTTCAATTGAACTTGAGTCTTATTAAGATTGATCGCTTCAGTTGCAGGTTTTCTACCAATTGCCCAAATCAAGCAATCTACACTATGTTCTGTACCATCTTCTAGGTGTAATACAAGTGAGTTATCTTGAACTTTAGTCACTTTGTTAATCTGACTATGAGTATGCACGTTAATATTTTCACTGCGCATATTCTCTAATAGTGTTTTACCAAGGAAATGATCTAATCCACGCAAAGGCTGATGTTTACGAATAAATAATTGTACATTCGAACCCAATGCATTAAGAACACCTGCCAATTCCACAGCAATATAGCCAGAACCAACAATAGCAGTCCGCTTCGGTAAGTGTTCTAATCCGAAGAAACCATTGGAATCAATACCATATTCAGCACCTTCAATTTCAGGTTTGAATGCTTGAGTCCCCGTAGCAATTAAAATATGGTCAGCTGTGTACGTTTCACCATTTACTTCAATTGTTTGAGCATCTAAAAATTTTGCAAAACCTCGAATGACATCAACATTATTTTTAGCTAGTCCTGTGTCATACGATGTATGTATTCGGCTGATATAGGCTTGTCTGTTTTCAACTAATTTCTTCCAGTTAAAGGATTTCAATTCTGTATTAAAGCCATAGTCAGGACCATATTTATGAATCGCATCGGCAATTTGAGCTGAATACCACATCACTTTTTTAGGAACACATCCTACGTTGACACAGGTTCCACCAATATCACCCATTTCTATCAGTGCACATTTCTTACCATACATGGCAGCACGATTGACTGATGCAATACCGCCACTGCCTCCGCCAATCGCAATATAATCATAGTGTTTAGACATAAATGAAATTCCTGTTTTTTAGATTTAAAAAGTTAATGATATACGCTGAATTATCAGGAGACTTTCCCTTGGGAGATTCTAGGCAGCCAACTTATAAAAGTCTTCGGCCATTTGATTTGGTGTCTTAAAACCCAAACCCTTTTGAATTCTTCGATGATTATAAAATAATTCAATGTATTTTATAATATCTGCTTTGGCTTCTTCTCTGGTTTGATAGTTGTAATGATGCACTAACTCATTTTTCAGTATTCCCCAAAAGCTTTCAATCGGTGCATTATCGTAACAGTCTCCGCGCTTGCTCATTGAACCTTGAAAACCATATTGCTCAAGTATATTTCGATATTCATGGCTGCAATATTGACTTCCTCTGTCTGAATGCACAATCAGTTCTTTGGTTGGTTTTTGATTGTGAATAGCCATATTTAGCGCATTACAAACAAGCTGTGCTGTCATGCGCTCATTTAAGCTATAGCCAACCACTTGTTTCGTGTAAAGGTCTTTTACCGCTGCTAAGTACAGCCATCCTTCAACAGTCCATATGTACGTAATATCACTTGACCATGCTTGATTTGGTCTAGTCATTGAGAATTGTTGCTCCAGCAGGTTTTCATAGATCGCTCGATTATGGTCACTATTCGTAGTCCTTTTAAAACGCTTGTGTCGCTTACAATACAGGTGGTTCAGCGCTTTTATCTGACGTACAGCGTACATACTCATTTTTATGCCCTGAGCTTGTAAGTATTTGGTTAATCGAATATAACCATAGCTCTGCCTTGTCTCCTCATGGGCTATTTTCACCAATATCGTCTGTTGATTTCGTTGAATCGTTCTTTTGCTCACGCCTCTCTTGAGCCAATCATAAAAACATGAAACTGAAACATGAAGTAATCGAGCCATTAAGGTAATTGGAAAAGAATATCTTTTTTGTTTCATATAGGCGTACCTTACTGACTTTCTTTGGCAAAGTACGCTGCTGCCTTTTTTAAAAATTCACGTTCCATTTCAGCTATTTTGAGCTGTTGTTTGAGTTTTTTATTTTCTTCGAGTAGAGCGTTTAGATCAGGTGAATACTGTTTTGTACCTGCTAAAGTTCCAGCCTTTGCTTTGGTATTCCAATTTGAAAGAGTTTGCATTGAAATGCTAAGTTGTCTAGCTGTTTCCGAGACATTGCCTTGATTGGCTTCAATTAATTTGATGGCTTCAGCTTTAAATTCTGTGGTGTAAGTCTTGTGTTTCTTGCTCATGGTAAACTCCTGATGAGTGTGTTTAGTTTACCAAGTTAAAACCTCCTGTTTTTTCAGCACACATCA
>NZ_JAKTIG010000085.1:0-112004 GCF_027855145.1 Acinetobacter sp. AOR18_HL | reverse complement strand
GGCAGAGTAAAACTTGAAGTGCGACATAAACCACCTAATTAATTTAAAGGGTTTATGGAGTATATAAAATTGTCATACCATCATCTTAACTTTGAAGATCGTACTGCATTAATGCTTGAGTCAAGAAAAGAAGGCTTTTCAGCCAGAAAATTTGCTGAACTCATTAAAAGACATCCTAGTACGATCTATCGTGAGCTTAAAAGAAATAGCATCAATGACGTTTATCAAGCTCGATATGCTTCTGATAACACCTTCGCTAGACGTAGACGTGGTCACAGAAAACTCAAAATCGATTCAATCCTCTGGAAATTTATTGTTGAAGCGATCCGTTGTTTATGGTCTCCTCAGCAAATAGCAAAGCGTTTAAAGACATTTCCTGATTTGGATCAAACAATGAATGTAAGCCATACAACGATTTATTCAACGATACGAGCATTACCCAAGGGTGAGTTGAAAAAAGACTTATTATCCTGTCTGCGTCATGAAAATAAAAAGCGAAAAGCTAACGGTGAACCTAAAAAAGATTCTATATTACAGGATATTAAAACTATTCATGAGCGCCCAGCCGAAGTTCAAGAAAGAAAAATACCGGGTCATTGGGAAGCTGATTTAATTAAAGGTAAAGACAATAAAAGTTCGATAGCAACACTTATTGAACGAAATACACGGCTCTGTATCTTGGCAACATTACCTGATGCAAAGGCAGAATCAGTGCGCAAGGCTTTAACTGAAGCTCTGAAATATTTACCTGCAGAACTGCGTAAAACGTTGACCTATGACCGTGGACGCGAGATGTCAGAACATAAAATACTCGAAGAAGATTTAGGCATAGATGTATATTTCTGTGACCCACATTCACCTTGGCAAAAAGGCACATGCGAAAATATGAATGGTTTAATTAGGCAATATTTACCTAAAGGGATTGATTTAAATCAGGCAGATCAGCATTATTTAAATCAAGTTGCCATGTCACTGAATACTCGTCCTAGAAAAGCGTTAGATTGGCTTACACCATTAGAGAAATTTGCTCAGCTTGTTGATTATCATAAGACTTTTCAAACTGTCGCACCTCATGTTTGAATTCGCCCTGCCTTTAATCATTATCGACGAATAATCATGCAGGTTGCTGTTGCATAGGCGTACAGTTTACCTTCCTCATCAATAATCTTTCCTTCAGAAATAGCTAAATTTTTACTTAAATTAATAATATTGCCTGTTGCAATTAAAGTCTGATTTTTGGGAATAGGGCGGCACATTTTTACGTTAAGGTCGATTGTGCCGTAACCTACACCGGCAGGTAACATCGTATGTACTGCACAGCCAGTCACTGAATCTAGAACTGTAGCAGCAAAACCGCCATGTACGCCACCGAGTGGATTTAAATGGTTATGATCTGCTTGAGCTTTAAAAGTAACAGATCCTTCTGAAATTTCAGTAGGTTGCATAGGTATTGTTTTACTAATGCTGGCAGGTGGAATATGGCCTTCTACCATTGCTTGTAAAAATTCAAGGCCAGTCATTTCCATCGGATTTTTCATTTTTGGGGTCCTTTAATTCTTAAAGTTCTAAAATGGAACTTGATATTAGCCTATTATTAAGTTATCGATAAGTCAATTCTATAGTTAAAGATTGAACTGATAAGTTGAATCTTAAAAACTTGTCCAATTAATATAAAGTTCCTTTATTATAAAAATTGAATTAAATGAGTTACATAATGAATTAGATAGATAAGCGGGTCTTCTTATACACTATAAAAAATAACAGGAGCATAAGGACAATGCTTTTTAAAATTGCACTAGCAATGATGGGTTTTGCAGCGAATTCTGTATTGTGTCGTTTGGCTTTGGCAGGCCAACATATTGACCCAATGACTTTTAGCCTCATACGAGTAGCAAGTGGTGCAGTTGTTTTATTAGGACTGTTTTTATATTCAAAATCGTCTCAAACCAAAGTCCAATGGAGTTTAAAAAACGCATTTTTTCTAGCGGTTTATATTTTGGCATTTTCATATGCTTATCTTCAAATCGACGCTGGGATTGGTGCTCTTTTATTGTTTGGAGTTGTACAGCTGACTATGGTGCTTTATGGCTATTGGCAGGGTGAGCAGATTGGCATGTACCGTGGTATAGGCCTATGTATTGCTTTAGCTGGAATCAGTGTTTTGTTATTACCCGGTACTCATGTGCCTGATTGGGGATATGCTCTAATTATGGTGATATCTGGTTTGGCATGGGCGGGATACAGCATCGCGGGTCGCAATATGACGCAGCCTATTGGTAGTACGTTGGCAAATTTTACGCTAGCTGTGCCAATGGTTTTGTTGGCGAATGTATTACTTGCCCAAGATCGCTACATTGACGTGCAAGGATGGATCTTAGCGATTTTGTCGGGTGGTGTCACTTCAAGCGGGGCTTATGTACTCTGGTATGCGATTTTGAAGCATATTGATAGAGTGACAGCGAGTACAGTACAGCTAAGTGTGCCATGTTTGGCGATTATAGGTGGAAGCCTATTTGTAAATGAGAGTGTGACAGGGCGAGTGATTTTATCGAGTTTTATGGTTTTATTTGGAATTTTATTAGTTATTTATGTAAGACCTCAAAAAGCTAAAAATGCATAAGTGAATGAAAAAAAAGGGTTCTCTCAAGAGAACCCCTTTTATGCAAAATGCAGATTATTTCGCAGCTTTTTCAGCTTCAATTGAAGCGATAGCAGCGTCTACACCTTCAATTGAGTCAGCAGCTTTTTTGATACGAGCTAACGCATCAACGAGTACTTCGTCAGCTGTTGCATATGAAATACGCATAAAACCGCCTAAACCAAATGCATCACCAGGAACAACTGCTACGCCAGTTTCTTCTAGTAACCATTCAGAGAACTCTGTGCAAGATTTTAAGCCTTTTGCACGAATAAGAGGACGAATGTTTGCATAGGCATAGAAAGCGCCATCAGCAGGTAAGCAAGAGATACCTTTAATATCATTTAAGCCATTTACAACTAAGTCATGACGGCGTTTAAACGCTTCAATCATAGGTTGTAAAACGTCTTGTGGACCATTCAATGCAGCTTCAGCAGCAACTTGCGAAATAGAAGTTGGGTTAGAAGTTGACTGTGATTGGATCTTTTTCATTGCACCAATGATTTTCGCTGGACCGGCTGCATAGCCAATACGCCAACCTGTCATTGCATATGCCTTAGAAACACCGTTTAAAACAATCGTGCGGTCATATAAATCAGGTGCAACAGTTGCGATGTTGTAGAACTCATCTTCCCAACGAATCGGTTCATACATATCGTCAGATGCAACAAATACTTGTGGATGACGACGTAAAACTTCAGCTAAAGCTTCTAATTCAGCTTTGCTATAAATCATGCCTGTTGGGTTAGATGGGCTGTTTAATACAACTAAACGAGTGTTAGGTGTAATAGCAGCTTCTAATTGTTCAGGAGTGATTTTGAAGCGTTGGTCTTCGCCACATTTCACAATGACTGGAGTACCTTCAGCAATAATGACCATATCTGGATAGCTTACCCAGAAAGGTGCTGGAATAATAACTTCATCGCCTTTGTTTAATAGAGCAAGTGCCAAGTTAAAGAAGCTTTGTTTACCACCACAAGAAACCAAGATCTGGTTCGCTTGATAATCAAGATTATTATCACGCTTGAACTTAGCAATAATTGCTTTTTTTAACCCAGGAGTACCATCTACAGCCGTATATTTGGTGAAACCATTATTAATCGCTTCAATTGCAGCATCTTTGATGTGTTGAGGGGTATCAAAATCTGGCTCGCCAGCACCTAAACCAATCACGTTCTTGCCAGCAGCTTTAAGTTCAGCAGCTTTGTTTGTTACAGCAAGTGTAGGGGACGGTTTGATAGCATTGACACGATCAGAAAGACGTACGTCCACGGCAATATTCCTCTTATGGGATTAAAAAATAAAAAGCATACTATCTTATCGCAAAAATTAAGCAATTTGCGGATACGGGTATTTTTAGATGTAAAAAAGTTTAATTTAAGAAGATTCTTGTTGCTGTTTTACTCAATTGAAGCTTTTTTGAAAAGAAATGATAAAAATCATTTATAATAGGTCGCAATCGAAATTTCGAGAATGAATCATGACTGAGCAACAGCCAAAACAGAAAAAGGCTTTGGTGAAATTGCCATTCCCAATGCCGAATGAAAGCAATCAAGCAGATGATGCGGTACACAACCAAGTGCGTCCAAAACCAGAGCAATATGCGGATAGAACATGGATGCCTCCACGTGGTACGCGTCGTTCTATGGGAAAACGCTAATTTTTGAAAAACAGGCAATATGCCTGTTTTTTATTGATTGAATAAAATTTCTTGATAATAACTTTTTTTCTTTTGATACATGTGATGGTCTGCTCGTTTTAACATGTCCTCAATCTGTTCATTTGTTTGAGTGGTTGCATGTCCAATTGCAATAATTACTGGATGGCTTGAATAATATTGATTGTCGATATTAAAAAGCTCCTGAATCGTTTGAAGCATGATTTGAACGTGCGCTTCATCTGCACCTGGCATTAAGATCACGAACTCATCACCACCGATTCTGGATGCAGTATAGGCTGTATTTGAAATAGCCTGACTTAAAATATTTCCAACACGGCGTAATAAACCATCTCCAATATCATGCCCAAACTGGTCATTTGTTTCTTTTAATCCATTCATATCTAAAAAAATTGAAGAAACTGGTCGAATAATACTTCGGTTTAAGCGATTAAGTTCCTCTGTAAAAAAAGCACGGTTATATAGTTTGGTAAGAACATCGTGTTGCCCTAAATATTCGAGATAGTTTTCCGCTTTTTTCCGTGCAGTAATATCTGTCAGTGCAACTTGTACTAATCCCCAAGTCTCTTCATATCCCGGAAAAACGGTAAATTGAAGCAAAACATTTCTTATTTGGCCATCTAAAGCGTAGTTAACGGCTTCACGTTTATGATGGATATTGCCTTGCCATAACTCGATGAGTTGTTCTCGAAAGGTTTCAACCATTTCTTCAGCAAAAATCTTATGTGTATTTCTTAAAAGTGTCGACTTATCAGGAGCTTTAAATAAATCTATCGTGGCCTGATTAACATCTAAAATTAAAATATCTTCTACACACTGGCGGACAAACTCAGGATGAACATCTAGAAAAGTTCTAAAATCTTCAATTCCCAATAGCCTAAGTTGATCAATTCTATTCTTTATACGGCTGAAATCCTCGACCCACAGTGAAGTAGGTGAGTAGATAAACATAGATTCAGCCAGTCGACGATTTTTTTCTTCCTGACGGAGTGCATTTTGATAAGGGGTAATATCTTCTGTAGTAATTAATACACGTTCAAAGGTAGATTCAGAACCAGGTAAAATAGACCCTCTTAACTGAACATCAATACGTTTGCCTGATAAGGTGTAATTCACGGTAGTGCTTGAAAAATGGGTTTTGCCATTCCATAACGCTTCAAGCTCATAAATATGTGATTCGAACATTTCCTTTTTAAAAATAAGATTCAAATTTGAATATAGTTCTTCGTGGGTTGTTGCTTCAAAAAGTTCTAAAGTTTTTTGATTAACACGAATAATTTTAATTTTATGAGCACATTCAATAACTAAGTGTTTATTTTGATTTAAAAATTCATGGAGGTTTTCAATTCCTTGCTTTCTCCATAAATCAAATTGTTGTTTAACTTCACTGAAATCCTCAATCCACATTGGAATTGGGCTAAGGTCAAAAATCGAAGAATCTAAAGTTTCCATATGTTTCTTTAAGTATTCAGTTTGCCTTAAAGTATAATGAGAAAAATTAAGATTTGGGAGGATAAAGAGTTTAAATATATTAGAATAATTAAAAATAAAAGGATTAAATGTAATTAAAAATAAAATAATGAGAAAGCAGAGATTATCTGCTTAACTCATAAATTCATAAGAAAACTTAACGATTAATAGGGTGATCAATGTTTTTTTCACCACGCCATAACTTAATAAAATCTTGCTCATCAAAATCGTAAAGTTCCATCAGTGCAACAACAGCACTCACAAAAATCATGGCACCTTCAGAGTTTCCATGAAGATTGAAAATTTTACCGTTTAACTTCCCTAAAATATCACTAAGCTCATGATCACGGCCTCGTCCATAACGATCTCGTGGGTACAACTCTTCATTTAAGACAATAAGAGCTATTGCTTTTTCAGCATCTGATAAATCAGTTTTATCTAAAGCTTCTTCAAATGATTCACTGCCATGATTAAAGTAAAAAATAACTTCATCATTAATGAAACTTTGTACCATCTTTTGAGTTAAAGTCGGAAATTGAGATACTGCATTATCTTCTACATAGGGTTTAAAAGATTCCGGAAAGATAACGTTGTGATAAATCCCTTTAAAAAGAGGAGCGATTTCAGAAACTTTATAGCCTGCGATGCCACAACCTAATGCAGTAATGAAATATTTCATTTTAGGATGATTTTTTGTGTATATCTTAAAGTCTTCAACATAATGCTGAATTTGTGAAAGTGGCATTTGTTGAATGTGTTCATTTAAAGTTGGAATTGCAAAGCTTTGACCAGCCCAGCCACGACCTACACCTTCAACTGCTCCGAAGTGCTGACTTGCAACGCGCGCTGCACCACTACCGTGTTGTCCAGCAAGATTACTTCCAAATACAAAAACTGTATCTTCGGGAAGTTCAGTTACAATACTTTCATCATGATATTGATAGGTCATGGTTATACTTTTTGTTTAATGGATAGCTTCATGTTGCAACCGATTAGGGTATTGGTCAAGTGTTAAGATGCTTAATCTTTTACATTGAATTTTCAGCTCAATTTAGACTTTAAATTAAGATAAAAATCCCCATTAAAAGGGGAGACGTTAAATTCAATTTTTCATAAAGAGAGATAACTTTGAACGAAAATCAACCTTTTGATTTGGTCACTCATTATCAGCCAGCAGGTGATCAGCCACAGGCCATTGAAAAGCTGGTAAATGGTATCGAGCATGGTTTTCGTAATCAGTTATTGCTGGGTGTAACTGGCTCGGGTAAAACCTATACCATGGCGAATGTGATCGCTCAAACACAGCGACCTACAATTGTGATGGCTCATAACAAAACTTTGGCTGCCCAGCTTTATGGAGAGTTTAAAGCGTTCTTCCCTAATAATGCAGTTGAGTATTTCGTAAGTTACTACGATTACTACCAGCCCGAGGCTTACGTTCCATCCTCAGATACTTTTATTGAAAAAGATGCTGCCATTAACGATCACATTGACCAGATGCGACTATCAGCAACACGTGCTTTATTAGAGCGTCGTGATGCAATTATTGTGGCCTCGGTTTCTGCAATTTATGGTTTGGGTGACCCAAATGCTTATATGCAAATGTTACTGCATGTGGTTGAGGGCGACCGTGTAAGTCGTGATGAAATTATCCGCCGTTTGGTTGAAATGCAATATACGCGTAATGAACTTGAGTTCTTACGTGGTACATATCGAATTCGCGGTGAAATTATTGATATTTTCCCTGCCGAATCTGATCAACATGCGATTCGTATTGAACTATTTGATGACGAGGTCGACTCGATCCGTTGGTTTGATCCGTTAACGGGTAAAATGGTTCGTAAAGTTCCACGTGTTACGATTTATCCAAAAAGCCACTATGTAACGCCGAAAGATCATCTAACTCGTGCTATTGATACAATTAAAGATGAGTTACAAGATCAACTTAAATTCTTCCGTGAACATGACAAATTGCTGGAAGCCCAGCGTATTGAGCAGCGTACCCGTTATGATTTAGAAATGATGCAACAGTTGGGCTATACCAATGGTATCGAAAACTATTCAAGACATTTGTCTGGTCGTCCAGCTGGTGAAGCGCCTCCAACTTTATTTGATTATGTACCAGAAGATGCATTGCTGATTATTGATGAGTCACATGTTACAGTTCCGCAAATTGGAGCAATGTATAAAGGTGACCGATCGCGTAAAGAAAATTTAGTGAATTACGGGTTCCGTTTACCAAGCGCACTTGATAATCGACCAATGAAATTTGAAGAGTGGGAACGCATTGTGCCGACGACCATTTTTGTCAGTGCAACACCTGCTAAATATGAGCTAGAAAAGTCTGACCAAGTGGTTGAACAGGTGGTACGTCCAACAGGACTAATCGATCCTGAAATTGAAGTTCGTCCTGTATTAACTCAAGTTGATGATGTTCTTTCTGAGATCAATATTCGTAAGAACCTAAATGAACGTGTGTTAGTGACTACTTTAACAAAGCGTATGGCGGAAGATCTGACTTCTTATTTAAAAGAATATGGGGTTAAAGTCGCTTATTTACACTCGGATATTGATACGGTTGAACG
The DNA here is from genome assembly GCF_027855145.1 of Acinetobacter sp. AOR18_HL. Lineage (NCBI taxonomy): Bacteria > Pseudomonadati > Pseudomonadota > Gammaproteobacteria > Moraxellales > Moraxellaceae > Acinetobacter > Acinetobacter sp. AOR18_HL. The sequence goes on along the minus strand of NZ_JAKTIG010000085.1, from coordinate 103,633 downwards.
TGTCAAAATTATTCATGAGTTACGTACAGGTGTATTCGACGTTTTAGTCGGTATTAACTTGTTGCGTGAAGGTCTCGACATGCCAGAAGTTTCTTTAGTTGCTATTTTAGATGCAGATAAAGAAGGATTTTTACGTTCAGAACGCTCACTCATTCAGACAATTGGTCGTGCCGCGCGTAACGTGAAAGGTAAAGCAATTTTATATGCTGACCGAATTACTGATTCTATGCAAAAAGCAATAGATGAGACTGAACGCCGTAGAGCTAAACAAATTGAGTTCAACGAGTTGCATGGTATTACGCCACGTAGTGCTGTTCGTCAGGTCATCAAAGAAATTGATTCAGGCGAAGTGCTTTCAGACGACGAAATTGATGAGAAGGTGCTTGAACAAGCACAAGCTTTAAGTGCTGACGAAAGACATATTCTCTCTGATCCAAAATTGTTTAGTAAGCATATTACTAAGCTTGAAAAAGAGATGTTAAAAGCTTCGAAAGATTTACAGTTTGAGCAAGCAGCACGGATACGTGATGAAATCATTCGACTAAAAGCGCAAATGTTGCAATAAACGAATACATAACGCTACATAATGTGTTTAAAAAACAAGCTACTGTAGATATTTGAGTTCTTTTGTATTCACAACTAATCGTTGAGGGCAACAATGGCATTTCGAAATAATGTTCCGCAAGCCAGCTGGCGTTTGGCTAAAATTGCGTTGGGCGGTGTCGTTCTGGCTGGTTTGGCTGTTGGAACCTATGTCTATGCCCAGCCGAAACCCTTACAAACTGTCTATAAAGTTGAACTAGACCGATATTTAGGTGTTTGGTATGAAGTCGCGCGTAAGCCTGCATTTTTCCAGAAAAAATGTGCTTATAATGTATCTGCAACCTACACCTTAAACGAAAATGGAAATGTAGTAGTAGATAATCGCTGCTACGATAATAGAAAACAATTACAGCAATCTATCGGGGAGGCCTTTGTGGTTAACCCGCCATATAACACCAAATTGAAGGTAAGTTTTTTACCGGAAGCTGTAAGATGGATTCCGGTAATCCGTGGGGATTACTGGATTTTAAAGCTAGATGAAGACTATCAGACTGTTTTGGTTGGGGAACCTTCACGTAAATACCTTTGGGTGTTATCAAGAGACCCTCATCCAGAGCAAGAAGTGGTAGATGAATATTTAAATTATGCAAAAACATTAGGTTTTGATATTCGAGATATTATTCGTACAGAGCATAAAGAATAGTGGTATATGTCTGTTTAAGAAAAAACCATGTTTTTACATGGTTTTTTCTTTTTTATAGTGGATAAACCAAGTATTGTAGTGAGTTATTTTTACTAAAGTCTAAGAGGTTTATGATGTTTAAGGGCGTGATCTTCTCTGTCATGGCATCATTCACTTTTGGTGTACTTTATTTTTATACTCAATTATTAAGCCAGCTAGATAGTGAGCAAACTTTTGGATGGCGGATTATTGCAACACTACCGTTCCTTACTTTATTTATGTGGTGGAGTGGTGATTTAGCTTATATCAAAAATATCTATCAACGTATTTTGGCTAAACCTTCTTTACTATTATTGTTAATCACAACCTCTATTTTAACCTCAGTACAACTTTGGCTTTTTTTGTGGGGGCCGATGCATGGGCGTGGGTTACAAGTCTCTTTGGGATATTTCTTATTACCGCTGGTTCTTGTCTTAGCTGGAAGTGTGTTGTATGGCGAAAAAATATCAAAATTTCAATGGGTAGCAATTATTCTTGCAGTCATTGGTGTTAGCCATGAGATATGGCGTTTAGGAAGTATTGCGTGGGAAACTGCATTGGTAGCAGTTGGATATTCTGCCTACTTTTTATTACGTAAAAAAATTAAAACAGATAATTTAGGGGGCTTTTGGTGGGATTTGGTCATTATTATGCCCGTTGCGATTTATTTAACGCATACAGGTTTGCTGCCATACAGTAAATTTATAGACCAACCAAGTCTTTCTTTGATCATTATTGGGCTTGGAATTTTAAGTGCTATTGGTCTGGGAAGTTATATTCTGGCAAGTCGCTTTCTACCTTTAGTTGTGTTTGGACTCTTAGGATATTTGGAACCTGTATTACTTGCTTTAGCTTCTTTAGTTTTAGGGGAGAGCATTGGTCAAGAAGAATGGTTCACTTATATTCCGATTTGGTGTGCTGTTTTTGTACTCGTTTTAGAAGGGGCAATTCATCTTTATCAACAACGGCAAAAAGCCCAAAATCTGCAACTTAATATCACGAAATATCAAAAAAGATTAAAAAATGATGAGTTCAATTAGGTTGTCAGAACCTAAAAAGTAAGAAAAAGCAAAAATTTAGCTGCTTTAAACAATAAGATAATAAAAAATAATTATAGGTATTTTATGAATTTATGATGAATTTTAGGAAAATCTAGTCACTAACGTCAGCTTTTGATTCATTCTTGCCAATAATTCCATTACAATTACGGGGTTTTAAAAATCACGCCTAGATATAATTAATTAGAGGACGTATCTGTGAGCAAAGACACTATCATCGCCCTGCACGCTGAACACCAAGGCCGTTGGAAAAACCGTGAAGAAATCGCGGAACGTATGATTGCATTAATCGGTCAATTATACCGTGAAAAAAATATTGTCGTATCTGTTTACGGTCGCTCTTTAATTAACCGTTCTGTTATCCAAATTTTGAAAACTCACCGTCGTACACGTGTTGTAGACGTTGAACTTTCTGTTGTAAACACATTCCCAATTTTAGAAGCTTTAGCAAAAGTTGAAAATATTGGTTCTGCAGAAGTTGATATCGGTAAACTTGCTGTTGAATACAAAGAAAAAGGCGGTGATGTTGATGCTTTTGTTGCTCAATCAGTTGAGTCAATCAAAGGTAGCGCAACTTCTGAACAACCTAAAGATGTAGTTCTTTACGGTTTTGGTCGTATTGGTCGTATCTTGGCTCGTTTAATCATTAGCCAATCAGGTTTAGGTCGTGGTTTAAGCCTTAAAGCAATCGTTGTACGTAAGTCTTCGGACGGTGACTTGGCAAAACGTGCTTCTTTACTTCGTCGTGACTCTATTCACGGTACTTTCGCTGGTACAATTTCTGTTGATGAAGAAAACGAAGCAATCATTGCTAACGGTAACTTCATTAAAGTCATTTATGCGTCTAGCCCAAGTGAAGTTGACTATACTGAATACGGTATTGAAAACGCACTTTTAATCGACAACACTGGTAAATGGCGTGATGCTGAAGGTCTAAGCCAACACTTGAAATGCCCAGGCGTTGCACGTGTTGTATTGACTGCACCAAGTAAAGGCGAAATGAAAAACGTTGTATTTGGCGTAAACAACACAGATATCTTAGATGAAGACAAAATCATCTCTGCTGCAAGTTGTACAACAAATGCAATTACTCCAATTCTTAAAGTATTGGATGACAAATATAAAGTTCTTAACGGTCATGTTGAAACTGTTCACTCATTTACAAATGACCAGAACTTAATCGATAACTACCATAAAGCAGATCGTCGTGGCCGTGCTGCTACTTTGAACATGGTAATTACAGAGACTGGTGCAGCTAAAGCAGTTGCTAAAGCATTACCTGCATTGAAAGGTAAATTAACTGGTAACTCTGTACGTGTTCCTACACCAAACGTATCTCTTGCAATCTTGAACTTAACGCTTGATAAAGAAGTTGATCGTGAAGAAGTGAACGAATACATTCGTCAAATTTCGATTAACTCTAACCTTCAAGGTCAAATTGGTTATACCAACTCGACTGAAGTTGTATCGAGTGACTTTATCGGTTCTCGTACAGCAGGTGTATACGATGCTCAAGCAACGATTACTTCTGGTAACCGTTTAACTGCTTACGTTTGGTACGATAACGAAGTTGGTTATAGCTGTCAGGTATTACGTATTGCTGAACAAATGTGCGGCGTAAGCTACAAAAAAATCCCAGCAGAATTGAATGCTTAAGATCATTTAACGATCTATAAAATATTTTCACAAAAAGACCCAGTTTAGACTGGGTTTTTTTACAACCGTACAAAATATATGCTGACTATTTTTTGTAAATAAATGAGAATACAAATTAAGGAAAAAAAGAAAATAGTAAGGGATAGGAATTGTCGCAGTTTAAACGTTTGTTGGTCGTTTTTGTATTCATCATTATTGCCAATTTATGTGGTGTACTCATTGCAATATGGGTATTTAAGCACTTTAATATTTATATTCCACTGAAAAATCAGGCAGTTGCTATTGATTTACAAGAGCCTCTACAGGTTAAGGTTAAAGTACAAGATGCTTTAAATGTGGATGTAAAGGGGCGCGTAAATGCCAGTATTCCAATTGATGAGAAACTGAATATTCCTTTAACACAAACATTAACTCCGCGTGTTTACTTCGATAATATGGTGCCGATTAGCACAACCATCCCGGTCAAAGAAACATTAAAAGTTGAACAAAATCTACCAATTGATACTAAGGTTCAGGTGCGAGTTTTAGGCCGTGATATTACGTTGCCATTAAAAGGAACGATTCCATTAAAACTTGATGTGCCAATTGATATTAATGTCCCGCTTGAGCAAAAGGTTCATTTAAAATTTGATGCCCCAGTACGCACGGTATTAAAAGAAAATCTACATATTCCTTTAAAAGCAAGATTAGACACGAATATCCCAATCGAAGGGAATTTAAATGTACCTGTTAAAACTGCATTAAATGCTTCGGTTGATGTGAAAAATACTTTGCCTGTTAAGATTGCAAATGGTGAGTTAAAGATTCCTCTGTCCACTATGCGATTAAATCGAGTATTAGGTTCAGAAACATCACAAAAGACAGCTGATCAATAGGGTGGATGCTAATGTTCCGTTCACTCAAGAGTATGTTAATTAGTTTCTTTTTAATGATGATACTTGCCGCTATTATGTTTTGGGTGTATCTCAATATTCAAGCAAATTTAGTCGTTTCGGCTCATAATGCCGATATTAGTTTACCTGACTCTTTAGAAACAAAAATTCAAGTTGGTAATACTTTGCAGGTTCAGTCTATTGGTAAACTTGATACAACTTTAGATATAGATCGCCAATTAACTTTACCCCTAAAAGGGAAATATTTGGCAGATTTAAATTTTGCTGTAGAAACACCTATTACGGTAAGTGTCGATTATTCAACGACTCTAAAAATTGATCAGGTTATGCCTTTAGAAACCACCACAGATTTGGTTTATCAAAGTAAGTTTTTACCAAAATTTCCACTTAAATTAGATATCCCTATTAAATTAGATGTGCCTTTTAATTTAAAACGTAGTTATACCGTTCCCGTTAAAATTGTTTTTGATGGTCCAGTTTATTTTGAATTCGATGAACCTGTAAATTTATCGGTGAAACATCAGTTTAAACCAAGCCTAAACGTAAATGATCCTATGGAAATGGGGAATGTCTCTTCATTTAATGCCATCATGTATAATTCTGTGCCAAAAACAAAAGCAAATCTTGATATGCAAATGACCTTACCTCTGCGCAATGTTCATCCTTGATAATTAAATAAATTGACTAAATTTTATTTTTTATAAGGATCCTATTTGCAAAACTAAAAGCATATGCTGGATTAAAGATAAAACAGATCATTATAAATGGAATTGTTCCATTTTCTATTCGAGAATTTTATGAAAATATGGCAGAATAGGCGGTTTTAGAGTTTTTAGAGGATTGGCAGATGCGCTTTGTTGATGAAGCAGTCATTACCGTAGAGGCTGGCGACGGTGGCAATGGCGTAGCCAGTTTTCGCCGTGAAAAATTTGTACCATTTGGTGGCCCAGATGGTGGTGATGGCGGACGTGGTGGAAGTATCTATATTCAAGCTGATGACGATACAAGTACGCTAGTCGATTACCGTTACACACGTAAATTCCGTGCTGAGCGTGGAAAAAACGGTGCAGGTGCTAACTGTACTGGACGTGGTGGTGAAGATGTGGTTTTAAAAGTACCCGTTGGTACAACAATTGTTGATACAGATTCAGGCGATATTATTGGCGATTTGGTTGAAGACGGCCAAAGAATTCTGGTTGCTGGTGGTGGTGAAGGTGGTTTAGGTAACACTCACTTTAAATCATCAACTAACCGAGCACCGCGTAAATGTACCACTGGTACAAAAGGTGAGTTCCGCGAAATTCGTCTTGAATTAAAAGTATTGGCAGATGTTGGTTTGCTAGGTATGCCAAATGCCGGTAAATCTACTTTCATTCGTGCTGTAAGCGCTGCAAAACCAAAAGTGGCAGATTATCCATTTACAACCATGGTTCCAAACTTGGGTGTAGTCGATGCTGACCGTCATCGTTCATTTGTAATGGCCGATATTCCTGGGTTAATCGAGGGTGCAGCAGAAGGTGCTGGTTTAGGAATTCGCTTCCTTAAACATTTGGCACGTACTCGTATTCTTTTACACATTATTGATGTACAACCAATTGATGGTTCAGATCCAGCGCATAATGCAAAAGCTATTATGAATGAGTTGGCTAAGTTCTCACCAACTTTGGCTAAATTACCAGTTGTTTTAGTACTCAATAAACTTGATCAGATTGCTGAAGAAAGCCGCGAAGAGTGGTGTCAGCACATTCTAGATGAACTAGAGTGGACTGGACCTGTCTTTAAGACATCGGGCTTATTAAGCGAAGGTACAAAAGAAGTTGTGTATTACCTGATGGATCAGATTGAACAACAACGTGAACGCGAAGTTGAAGATCCTGAATACGCAGCAGAAGTAAGAGCTTTCCGTGAACAACTAGAAGTTGAAACACGTGAACAAACCATTGCGGCAAAAGAAGCATATCGTGCAATGCGTCGAGCACAACGTCTCGAAAGCATGATGGACGATGATGATGATTTTGACGATGATGAAGACGACAATGATGTAGAAGTCATCTACGTTCGTGACTAGAAAACCGAGGGAAACATGATAGAAGTGGTCGATGGGCAACGTCAGCTCAGTGAGTGTAAACGAATCGTTGTTAAAATCGGATCATCTTTACTTACAGCTAATGGGCAAGGTTTAGATCTGGACGCTATTTCGCATTGGGCGAAACAGATTGCAGATCTGCACAATGCTGGACACGAGATTATTTTAGTGTCATCAGGAGCTGTAGCAGAAGGTATGGTTCGTATGAAGCTTGCGAGTCGACCCACCGATCTACCCAGTCTACAAGCCTGTGCTGCAATTGGGCAGATGGGCTTAATTCATACTTGGTCTAGTGTGCTTGAAAACCACGGTATTCGTACTGCTCAGGTTTTATTGACTCATGATGATTTGGCAGATCGCCGTCGTTATCTGAACTCGTGTGATGCTTTGCAAAACTTGATTGATTGGCGTGTGATTCCTGTTATTAATGAAAATGACACGGTATCTACTGACGAGATCCGTTTTGGTGATAATGATACCTTAGCTGCTATGGTGGCAGGTCAGGTTCATGCAGAATTGCTGATCATTTTAACCGATCAGCAAGGTATGTTTGACTCAGATCCGCGTCATAATCCTGATGCTAAATTACTCTCTACTGTTCGGGCTATGGATGATGATTTGTTCGATATGGCCGGCGGTGGTGGTGTGCTTGGGCGAGGTGGCATGGTCACTAAAGTTCGTGCTGCACGTTTAGCTGCTAAATCTGGCTGCCCAACCCTCATCGCGAGTGGCGAAAGTGATAATGTCTTATCACGTGCGATGGCAGGTGAGATGCTAGGCACTTTGTTTACTACAGATAAAGACCGCATGACTGCTCATCAACAGTGGCTCGCTGCTCATTTACAAACAGCAGGTCGTCTTGTGATTGATGATGGTGCTGTTGAAGCGATTAAATTGAAGCATCGCAGTTTGCTCCCTGTTGGAGTTAAAAATGTTGAAGGACATTTTGATCGTGGTGATGTGGTTGAATGTGTCGATAAACAAGGTAAACGTATTGCGGTAGGTCGAGTGAACTTTAGTTCACGATCAGCCGAAATTATTAAAGGCTTAGCCTCAGATAAGGTTTATCAAGTGCTTGGTGAAGCTCGTTCACTTGAAATGATTCACCGTGATCATATGGCAATTTATTAAGATTTACTCAAATAAAAAAGCTCGCTTTAAGCGAGCTTTTTTTCTGGTGTTAAACGAGGTAAAACACGGTCTTCACCTACCATATATGGATGTGTGGCGAGACTAAGCATGTCTAAGTCTTCCGAGCTATTACCATAAGCATAAATCTGGTGGTAATGCTGTAGCGTATATTGCTGATGTATTCTTAACTTCTTTTGTTCACTACTACAGTCTGGAGTGGAATAGTAACCCGTCATCATGCCGTTTTTAATTTGAGTTTCAGTACAAATTAATTCGATATCTAGTAACTTGCAAAGTGGAGCAAGATAGACATCAATTGAAGCTGAAACTAATACGACCTGATCACCACGCAATTGATGGTGTTGTAACTGATTAAAAATTTCAGGCGAAAGCACAGAGACTAACTCTTGTGCGTATTCTTCACCTAATTTTTGTAATTCGATTGCAGGCGTATTTTTAAACATGCTACGGAATAACTTGGCACGCATAGCATGGGCAGGATAAAAGTTAAGATAGTAGGCTTGAATCCATGGCAGAATTTTCAAGCCTTGCTTAACAATGTGACGCTTAGATAAAGCATAAAAGATGAACCCTGTAAAACTATCTTTACTACACAAGGTTCCATCAAAATCGAACAGGGCGAGACTTTTTATAGTCTTATTCGTTTCGCTCGTTGCATACATGTTTCATATCGTCCGTTTACGCGGGTTGCATACCAATTGGTATTATAATCACGACTTAATTTAGGCCCAGAAATTACCACTTGAGGCATAATTGCATAGAGTGGTTCTTTGCCAGTTTTTGATTTATAAAGTTTAGTCAGCGCAATATAAGTTTGAGTACTTTCAAACTTTTTCTCTTTTTCTAATTTAAGATCATCACGGATTTGTCGTGGGGTAACCAATACATTATTTTTTGCAAATACCGTGATCAGTTCTTTTTCTGACTCGCTTTGAACTGCGCGTGGATCACCATCTTTTGTATAAAGAAGTAGATCGCCATCAAGACTTATATCTTTATCGGTAAGTTCTTTTAGCATTTTTTGAAAAGCTGCATTACGGCTAGAGTACATACCAGAGTTATAATCCGCAAAACGATAAATGGCTTTATCGTAGTCTGCCGGATAAACCATTAAACGATGTATGCCGTAATATAAACCACCGTATTCAGTATATAGGTCATCGCGGAGCGCAGCAGTACTCATACTCGAACGCTTATTGGCTTTAGCATAGTTAATATGAACTTGCATCGAACCCAAAGTCGTAATAGGGTTCATCTTCTCGCCAATATCTTGACCAACCAATTTGGCTGCACCAGTTAAGGCACTCACATGATAGTGTTTAGCCATGAAGTCGAAAATTTCTCGGTAAAGTAAGTCGAGTTCTTTCTCGGTTTTAACCTTACGCATTTGGCTCATATAGTTGTTATCAGGAGAAGGCTGAGTTCTTAGAACTTCTTCAAAATAACCAGCAATTGTTCCACCAACGGTTTTGCCAAGTTTATCTTCAAATTTTTCATTTAAACGTGTACTAACTTCTTCAACTGCCTTTTGCCCCAATCCAGGCACCTGAGGGTTGGCAACAAAGTTGGATTCCTGATCCACTACAGCTACAATACTACAGACATTTTTCTTGGTTTTAGGAATATCCAAGTCTTTCATAATGTCATCAATATCTTTAGCCCATGACTCACGGTCATGCACACGTGATGGAATTAGACGTTTAATCTGTTGGCTTTCTAGTTCAGGCTCATCATTGTTTGACCACCAAGCTTTATCACCACAAGCAGCTAAACTCATGCATACGGCAGCCATGCCGAATGATTTTAATAAAAAACGGGAAGACAACGGTTTGTTCATGGCGAGGAAAGCACCTGCATAAAAAGATGAGCCGATTAAGCGGATGAAGTATACTATGTTGATCATCAATTGTATGAATATATATGTATATTGGTCCCTATCAACTGTCAAATAATTTAATTGTTGCTCCTATGGCCGGAGTAACTGACCGTCCATTTAGAACACTCTGCAAGTATTTTGGCGCAGGCCATGCAGTCAGTGAAATGATGACTGCTGATAAAACTTTGCGGATGAGCAAAAAGAGCCTCTACCGTGCGAACTTTGATGGTGAACTCGCTCCAATCTCTGCTCAAATTGCAGGTTCTGATCCTGAGCAATTGGCAGAGGCTGCACGTTATCAAGTAGCAAATGGCGCACAAATTGTTGATATCAATATGGGATGTCCTGCCAAGAAAGTATGTAATAAGCTCGCTGGTTCAGCGTTATTACAAGATGAAGACTTAGTGGCTCGAATTCTTGATGCGGTTGTTGCTGCTGTTGATGTTCCCGTGACTTTGAAAACCCGTTTGGGCTTTTTAAATGGCCAAGAAAATATTTTAAGAGTCGCAAAAAGGGCAGAAGAAGCGGGGATTGCCGCGCTAGCTTTACATGGCCGTACTCGCGAAGACATGTATCTAAATACAGCACGTTATGATTTGATCAAACACGTTAAAGAATTAATCAATATTCCACTTATTGCGAACGGTGATATTGATAGTCCTGAAAAAGCAAAATATGTACTCGACTATACAGGGGCAGATGCAATTATGATTGGTCGCGCTGCTCAAGGTCGGCCATGGATTTTTCGTGAAATTGCTCATTATTTAAAAACTGGTGAACATTTGGCTGCACCTAATATTGAAGAGGTGAAGCAGGTGTTACTAGGACATTTATCAGAACTTTATCAATTTTATGGTGAATACTCTGGCTGCCGTATTGCCCGTAAACATATTGCTTGGTACACCAAAGGATTACGCTCAAGTAACGAATTCCGCCAAAATATGTATAAAGTTGAAAGCACTGCTGAACAGGCAATAGTAGTCGAAAACTATTTTAATCAGTTATTGGCTGAAGGCAATTTGATGAGTGATGTGCAAGTTGAGCAGGTTAACTTACTAGAAACCCATTAAATAAAAAGCCAGTATATGATTACTGGCTTTTTAAGATTTATTCATCTTCTAGCATTTCTACAACTAACTGGTTAACCAGATCAGCAGCATCTAGCTCTCGTATTTGAGAGACATTACTACCCGCCCAAAAAGCGCCGAAGCCATAGTCTTTATTTTTGCTTGCAATTGCATTGAGTTGCTTAGCCAAATCATAAGTATATGGATATTCTGGTTGAGAAGGGCGATTTGGTAGATCAATTTGTGTGTGCCAATGGTTGAGCAATCCACGTGCAGGACGTCCAGAAAGACTGGCACTAATTTGTGTCACAGGCTCATTAAATAAAGCTTTACGATATTCGGCAGATGCGTTTGATGTATGGCATTGAACAAATGCTGTTCCGAGTTGAACAGCACTAGCTCCTAAGCTCAACATATGTCGTGCTTGTGCTCCATTCATAATACCGCCAGCGGCTACCACAGGTTGTTTGCAATGTTGGACAATCAGATGTACTAAATCACTGGTTTTAATTGCTGCATCAAAGGTTTTATTAAAAATTCCACGATGTCCGCCAGCTTCAATCCCTTGAGCAATAATAATATCAATACCAGCTGCCTCAATGGCTTGTGCTTCAACTAAATTGGTAGCAGATACCATCGTAATAATTCCGGCATCTTTTAATGCCTGAATTTGATGGGGATGGGGAATGCCAAAATGAAAACTGACCGCTTTAGGTTTGGTTTCTAATACGACATTTAAAAAATCATCATTATCAAGAAAACTTGGATAAATACAGTTTAAGTTTTGAGGAGGCTGTTCTCCGAAATTTTCAAATTGGGGGCGTAAATATTCAATCCATTGTGCTGAGGTTTGAGGGTTTAGTTGTTCGGGTTGATGGCAGAAAAAATTAACCTGAAATGATTTTTCTGTAAGTGTTTGGGTTTTTAAAATCTGTTCACGTGCACTTTGCGCCGTATTTGCACCTAGACCTAAGGATCCAAGACCACCCTGATTAGAAACTTCTGCTGCAAGTTCAGGTGTAGATACACCTGCCATAGGGGCAAGAAAAATTGGATGTTTAATTTCAAGTTGTTGTAATAGGTCCATTTTATTCACCTCATTTCTTTCTATTCACCATAGCGTGAAAACCGAACCAAGAGCAAATAATATTGGGCATTTAGTTTTTAAATATTTAGTTCTTAAACATTGATAAGTTCTGACTTTTTAAAGTGGAGTAACATGAAATAAAGAGCCGATCCAGCTTGAAAAGCCCATCGCTAAAATTCCCCACAAGGTAATGCGTAGACTCCCTTTAAGCTTGGAAGTACCTGCGAAATGACTTGATAGCGCTCCTAAAAAGGCTAATGAAATAATGCCAAATATTAAGACTGTTTTTTCGATCCATATATCTGGACTGAGTAAAATAGCCAGCATAGGAAACAATGCCCCAAATGAAAATGAGCCAGCTGAAGCTAATGCGGCTTGAATAGGGTTTGCTGCGGTATTTTCATGAATACCAATTTCATCACGCGCGTGAGCCCCTAATGCATCATGATTTGTAAGTTCAGTAGCAACTTGTAGAGCTAAGTCAGGTGCTAAGCCTCTGGATATATAAATTTGGGTGAGTTCGTCCAATTCACGCTGCGGATGCTTTTTGAGTTCTTGTTCTTCAAATTTTAAGTCGGCTTTTTCAATATCTTCTTGTGATTTTACTGAAATATATTCTCCTGCAGCCATAGAGGTTGCACCAGAAATTAAACCAGCAATACATGCAATAAGAAGTGTATGAGCAGAAGCCCCACTTGCAGCCATTCCCATAATTAGGCTAGTAACAGAAATAATTCCATCATTTGCCCCTAAAACGGCCGCCCTTAACCAACCTGAGCGGTGAATAAAATGATGTTCTGGATGCTGAGAAAAGGACATGTTTTCCCCTATTTGTAGTTATAAATTTTTATCTTATCCTATAAGATTATTTACAATAATACGATTAAAAAATGTGTCATTATAGGAAAAACAAACAGATAAGAACTTTTTTAAAACATAATATTAAAGGAGATAAAATGAACAATTTAAAGAACTCATCTACTTATATAAACAGTGTCATTTATGGGTTTAATTATAATACTTATTGATTAAATTTTAATTTGATTGCTACGCAAGCATTCTACCTATTTTACTCTAGAGGTCCCAATGAATAGCAAAACAATAAAATCTATAACCCGTTCCTTTATCGTTATTGGTTCGATCTGTCCAGCTTTAGGCCTCTTAAGTGTTGAGACTAGTTTTGCGCAAGAGATTGTTAATCAAGAATATAAACCAGGTAATCCAATTTATGATAAATGGGATCAATTTTATAAAATTGAAAAGACTCAACCTGAAAATGCCGAGAAGTTATTATTAGAACTTGGAGAGATGACACCACAAGATATTAAAGTATGGAAAAGTTTAACTTATTTACAGATTAGGTTAAGGAAACAAGATGCTGCTTTGCAAAGTCTAAGAAAAGCAGAGGCATTAGATCCAGCAGATGATAATTTAAAACTCCAAGAAGCTTATCTACTGAATTCTCAAAAACATAACAAAGAGGCTTTGGTAGTTTTTAAGGAGCTTACGCAATCTAAAGATGCGGATATTGCCAATAAGGCGACACAGGCCGTAAAGAATTTAAGTGGAGGGGAAGTCAAAACTTATTTCCGTGATGTGTATTTTGCACCTTCATATGAATCACGTTACGACGATGTAATTTTCCCACTTAAAGCTCGCTATGGTAAGAACCTCGATAATGGTCGAGCGCAGGTGTATGGCTTTTTAAATCTAAACCGCGATACTCAATCTCAAGGCGGAGTACGACCTGAAATTATTGATGAAAATGCAGTAACTCTAGGTGTCGGCGCTAATTATCAACCTTGGACTTCTATACCTGTACGCATGTATTTAGAAGTAGGTGGAAGCTATGATCTGATTGACCGAAATAGAGATAAATTTCGTGAAAGTGTTGTGGGTGGGATAGCAGGTTATCAAGAATGGTATTCTCAAAATAGTTGTAATCAGTCACTTTGTTTTAATGATTACTTCACTGATTTATATGGCAATGCTGCGACTTATTCTAGAGAAGATTATAACGTTATTGGCGATTTACGCTTACGTACGGGTTTGAATGTCTATAAGGGGGAAACGGGCACTGTACAGGCGTATATGAAATTGCATGGCTTAGCTGACAGTAAAGATGAGTATTACAATAATTTATTTGAATATGGCCCAGGTATTTCATGGCAGCCTTTTAATTATCAACCTATAAAATTACGTGTAGAACGACTATATGGCAATTACTTTAAAGATGTGCCAGTAAATACGAAAGATCATTACAACAATACTCGAGTAGAACTCGTTTTTTATAAGGATTTCTAAAGTGAATAAAGTTTTTATATCTATTGTATTTGGAACCCGTCCTGAATTAATCAAACTTGCCCCTGTTATTTTATTGGCAAAACAAGACCCTCGCTTTCAAGTTGAAGTGATTTTTACTGGACAGCATGACGAACTAGTAAGAGATGCGATAGATTTCTTTGGGGTTGAAATTGACCACCGTCTTAAAATTATGAATGCTGGACAAAGTTTAAATCAGCTCTTAATTCATGGTTTGAGCCAAATCGAGAATGTATACACTGATGGGCAAAAACGAGATGCAATTGTTATCCAAGGTGATACAACAACTGTTTTAGCAGCTGGCTTAGTCGCGTTTTCAATGAAAGTCCCTGTTGCGCATGTTGAAGCTGGTTTACGTTCTTATGATTTAGATCATCCTTTTCCAGAGGAGGGAAATCGTCAGTTGGTTTCACGTATTACTAAATGGCATTTTGCCCCGACTGAACAATCAAAAAGAAATTTACTCAATGAACAAATTCCGTCAGAGCTCATTACGGTTACAGGCAATACAGTTGTTGATGCGGTGTATTTAGGGCGTAAATTAATTGCTGAAAAATCTGATTTGAAGAACCGGCTTGAACCTTATGGAATTCAATTAAAGCAAGATGACAAAGTAGTACTTATTACTGCCCACCGTCGTGAAAATTTTGGCGGTGGAATTCAAAATATTTGCAATGCGGTTGAGCACTTAGCTCAAGCACATCCTGATTTACATTTCATTTGGCCTGTACATTTAAACCCAGCCGTCCATGACGTAGTCCATGATAAGTTTAAAGACCATTCCCAAATTCATCTTGTTAAACCATTAGACTACCCAAGTCTATTGGCAGTGATAGACCGATCTACTTTTATTTTGACGGATTCGGGAGGCTTACAAGAAGAAAGTCCATCATTTAATAAGCCAGTTTTAATCTTGCGGGACACTACCGAGCGACCAGAAGTGGTTGAGGTGGGGGCAGGCGTTTTGGTGGGGACAAATCAAGAAAAAATTATTGAAGAAGCTGAAAAGTTACTCACTGACCAACAGCACTATGAAAAAATGGCGCATGTAGAAAACCCATTCGGCGATGGGCAAGCAGCTCAACGTATTCTCAATCAAATTGCTAAATCTTATGAATTGGCATAATCATGATTTAAGGATCTCGTCTCATTTATGGTTTTGTTGGCATGACCATAAGTGAGGCGGTACCATAAGCTCACAATATTAACGCACCAGCGGCTCATGTAATGAGGACCATCAAAAATATAAACAGTTTTACCTTCATATGCTTTTAGCTGAGAAATAATTTCCCAAGGATATGCGGCTCTAAATTGCCCATTCTTTTTCACTCTAAAAGCTTCTAATACTATAATTACTTTGTCTTTTCCAAGTTTATCTTCAAGCTGATCTAAAATATGTTTGGCCTGTTTAGGTGATCGAACGCCTACGCCAACACCATCTTGGAAAAAAACTCCCGTATGGTCAGGCAGCCAGCTTTTAACCCATAAATCATAATTTTCAGGCTCAGTTTCGCCACTATAAATACTCACCCAGACTGGTGAAGGAAGCTTCGATAACACATGACCTAAAGCACTGACTCGTAGCCAAGTTGGATCTGCTTCTACCGGAAAGTAATAACCTTTAAATGCTGTTTTTTGCTCTTTTATAATTTGGGCAGATTTTTCGCCTAACTCAATGACATTAGCCCGAGCTTTAGGTTCATTATATTCACCGGCTAAGCCCAATATGAGATTTTTTGCCCAAGGTTCTTGTTTAATCTTTTCTAAATTAATAGCTTTTTCCCATTGTGGAAAATTTGATTCTTTCCACCAAGATTTAGATTCAACAACAGACCATTGGGGAACAAATGTATCAACACCTAAATAGTGCCAATTTCCTTCTGGAGGAGTAGTGTTATTGTCAGGTTGCCAGAAAACACCTTCAATATGAGGGGCTTGACCTTGATGTTTGAAAAGCCCCGCATATACGATGACACTACATATAATTAAAATAATAAAAGCAGCTATTTTAATTGGTATCTGTTTTCTCATTATTTCGTCTTAACCAGTACCACAAGAAGATAATTATTATCATAATTGCAGAGATAATCACAACTAATAAGAAGAAAGAAGACTGTTGGACTAGAGGCGCCTTTTGATTTCCGACAATGAGTTTTTGTAAAACATAGATATTTCCATTTTCTGAAACCAGCATTTTCGTCACGTTGTTTGGAATTTTATGTTGTATTTTTTCCCAAAGGTGCATAAACGTTTGTGCGCCACCTTGTGAGTCGGTAATCACATCAAAGCGGTTATTGTTATAACTGACAATAAAACCATTTTGGGCAGCAGGTGCATAAATAATATCCTGATGCATTAGTACTTGTTGTTGATAAATATCTTTGTTAACGCGGACATTTACAGATTGTGGCGCGCTCGGTGAATAACGGACTAGGTTGAGAGGCATTGGTGCTTGGGTTAAAAGCATTTTTTTCGCAGTTTGACCTAACACAATCGCGATATTTAATGCACCAGATTGACCATCAACCGCAATTGTGGGGGTTGTTGCTAAAGTCATTGAAATTGCGGCTACACCATTTTTAAGTTTATGAGGTAGCTTTACAGTAGATTTGGCTGTATCAATCCAAAGTGAACCATGTGCGTTAGGTAAACATTGGGAATTGGCTATCACTGAATTTTCCAGCTTTAGACTAAAATTTGTCGTATTAGAAATAGCTTTTGCAAAAATATTGAACTGACGGTTTACTGGGTCTGAAGCAAGGTCGGCTGTTTTCATGCTTCCAGCAAGTCCTCCATCAATCCAAGCTGTAATATTGGAACCTTGTAATAAACCACTTTGAATACGAAGTGCGATTTGTCCTTGCAAGATATCGGTTGGTTGCCATACCGCAGGGAAATCAAGAAATAAGTTTTTTTCAGCGTGATTTAATCTGAAATCTTGAATACCTAAATCGGCGAGTGTATCGATTTTTTTAAATTGAGCCCATGTTGGATTAGATATTGTATTTGGAAAAACTGCGTTTCCTGTACTCAATTGTTGTACATAAGAAGAATTAATTAGTCCATTTACTGCGCTCGTTAAATCTTGTTGAGTATGATAAGTAATTGATAAGGTAGGCACACCTTCTACAGGTTTTGCAATTTGTACTAGTGCTCCGCCTTTTAGTGGTGCTGCTGAGCGAATAACTTCAATAATAAAGTTTGTTTCAGGATTTAAATTGGTTTGTCCTGAATCAACCCATTCAACAGGTGTTATGGAGGTCCATGAACTTGCTAATCTGGCGAGCATGGAGGCTTCTATAATCTCTTTACGGTTGTATTTTAAAATACCAACAAATGGAGTAGGCCGTCTCGCTTGTGGGTTATATAAAGCATCTGGCAAATCTTTTAAGCGATATTCATTACGAATAGGTGTAAAGTCGAGCTGGGAATTACTTAAATAAGTTAGGTGATCAATATCTTCTGTACAGAATGTTTCTTTGGTTTGATTCAGCGTAGTCGGTTTCGCATATTGTTGAATAATAAAATCTAAACGGTGAAAACCACTCTGACTTGCTGGAATATCAAATTTGACTTGACCATCCCCACTTAGGGTAGTGTTATAAATGAGTTTATCATCATATTTTACAAGTAAAGTTGTATCGCTTTCAGTGGAATAATCACTTGAAAATTGAATGTTTTGCCACTGGGCACCTTTGCCAATATAGAAAAAATGAGGCTCGACTGTGTATTTAGTAGAAGTACTAATATCGTCCAGTTCCCATGTATACGCATGAGCAGACATGGCGAGCATAAGACTGGTGCTGGCAAGGAGCACTTGAGCTGTTTTGTAAAGATCAAAAGTCTTTTTCATTTATTTTTTCTCCTTGCTACGTTCCGTTTTGTACCATTGAAGGGAGTTGCCCTGTATTTTATTTTTAAGCATGTCATATGCGGCTTTAAAAACAATAAATAGAAATATTTGTGAGTAACTTACGTAAGATAGAACTGAATAAAAGTAGAGTTCTGGTTTAACTTTTTCGAGTGAAAGCGTAAACCACATTTGTGCCACATATAGGCAAAATGACAGTCCCCATAGAGTTGTGAATGGGCCTGGAACTGAAATACCCGCAATATCAAGTATGCCAAGGGTTAAGGTGATATGACTCCAGAATAAAGCGGGTACAAAAAGTATGTAGCACATAATGTTGTTAAGAATTTCAATTCCGATAGGAAAAGGCGTTCTTAATGCGACGGATAAATATTTACGAGTCACATAAAAATTACCTTGGGTCCAACGTGAACGCTGTTTAACAAACACACTCAGAGATGGAGGATCTTGCTGCCAACCAATTGCATAGGGCACCCATTTAATCCGTTTTTGACCAATGAAAATCCTAAAACTCATTTCTGTATCATCGACCAATGACTTTTCATCAAAACCGCCTAAGGTTTCTAAAGCATCACGCCAAATCACATAGTTAGTACCCATTAATGTCGATAGCTCAAAACGTTGCCAACGACCGCCTTGGAAAATCCATTGGAAAAAGATGAACTCAATGGCAATAAATCGGGTCAAAATACTATCTTGCCAATTACGTGTTCTTACTTTTCCATTAACGGCTACTAATTTTTTATCGGCAAGTAGGGTTTGAGCTAGCAAGCGAACACAATCGGGTTCTGGTGTACTGTCCGCATCATAGACAACAATCAATTCGCCTCTAGCATGGGGGAGGCCATTATTAAGCGTTCTAGATTTACCTTTACCCCCCATTCCTTTAGGAACATTAACAATCTTTATGCAAGGATAAATTTTTGCCAAATTTTCGGCGATTTCTAGGGTGTTATCCTTTGACCCATCATTAATGAGTAAAACTTCATATGCTTCGGCTGGGTAATCTTGTTGAGCAATTGCATGCAAAGTATCTTCAATCACAACACCTTCATTATAGGCAGGGATCAAGACACTCAAAACGGGCCATCTCTCTGGTATTGGAAGGTTTTGTAACTCTTTTTCTGCTGTTTTTGAATATTTCCAAGCTTGATAACTTAACCACGCCCAAAATGCTTGTGGAATCCAAATCCCTAAAAATCCAAATAAGAAGAGAATATCAATGGGAGCCATTTGATTTAACCCTCCTGATAATAGACGAGATGAGCAAGACTAATAAAATCAACCCGATTACAAGAGAGAACCATGAAATATAGCTACCAAACGTACCAAGGAGGTCAGGGTAGGTACTCGTCAGAATTAGATCGAGTGGAACTACAACAGTACTTAAACCGATAAAAATGTATCCAAGGAAATTAGTTTTTACATGCTCTGGCGTACTTATGTAATTAATCTTATTAAATTTCCAAGATATTCCGAGTTGAGGATATCGAATATTTGTTGTGGGTAGATCAGCAGGAGGATTAATAATAATTTCATACCCAGAAATATGACCGTTAAAACGTTTAGCCGAATAAAATAAATGCTGTTTTTGCTTAATTTCTCTAGAGGGTAACGGGAGCTGCGAAGGGTTAAATTGAATAATATAACTACCAGCGGTCTGTGAAATTAAATTTTCATCCCATCCCGTTGAGACAAAAGCAGCCATTGGGCGCAACCCAATTGCAGTTGAAAATGTGGCTTTAGCCGCAAAATATTGAGGTTGCTCTGATTTATAAAGTGCAATCGGAATCGCACCTTGGCTGACTGCTTCTTTGAGCAAGAAATAATGAGAAAAGCTAAAAACTTCATCCGGCAATATAATGCCAGGCTTGAACCCTTTATGAATAAGTCGTTGAAAGCTATCCGAGCTGATCTGGTCAATTGTAAAGATAGGCCACCATGTATCCTGATATGGAAAAAACATTGAAAGATCATCGGTACTCTGAACTTCTGTTTTTGTTTGTTCCGTTTTAATCTCACAATGATAATATTGCCGATAGAACTGCTGTAAAGTGGCATCAGGATACTGACTAGATGCAATAATAATTCCACAAATATTAAGAAGATTAGACATTAAGTAATCTCCTCTTCAGGTGGAATCTGAATAACTTTATATTCGACTTCAAGCCGCAAAGTCATAATTTCTTTTAGCTTTTTAATAAATTCAGGTTCTTCATCCGTTTTTTGCTTGCGAATTACAATGCTGTATATAGTTTCAAGATCATCATCAGCAAACTGGAAAACGATTTCTTGTGGATGATGTTGGCTCAAAATTTTAATCATTTCATTTTGAGTGGTTTTCCACACATCGTCGCCTAACATTTCTTTAATTAAGCTTCGGTTGAGAATTCTAATTTCAAAGACTTCATAGTCTTGAATGTGATGATGATCAAGAAGCTTAAAGAAACTGCGTTGAAAATACTTGAGTGCGCTAAGCGGGAAAATATCACGGCGATAATTACGGTCATAACTTTGAATATCGCGGTATTTTTGAACGTTAATTTCAATATTATGGCGAACAGCACTCAGAAAAAGAGGAATGAGGGGAATAATAAAAAGTAAAAGAAGCTGACGTTCAATATGCGTCTGAGCCCCTAAGTCGAGTAGAAAATATACTGCAACACCGATAAAAGCGAGTAAGCCCACAATTAAGGATGCACCAACTTGTAAAAAAGCTCCAGAAATTAAAAGAATGAGAATAAAAATCCAGCTTCCTCTAAAACTTACAGGCAACCACTCATACGCCACCATGCCCATAAATAGATGAGCTGCGATAATCCATAAGACGAGTGTTCTTCCAGGGTTCTTTTGTTGCATGTGAGCTATAGCTACCTTATTGTAATGTTAATTTTTTTATACTTTTATTACTAAATGTGAGACATTGCGAAGTTGTTGTTGTTTATGGCCTTTTTTAAGTATCTATTATGTCTATTTGTAGAACAAAGTCTCACTATAGTCAAATACTGTTATTATTTTTTAATTAAAAATAAACACTTAAGACGTAATTCTTATTTAAATACTCTTGAAAGTTTCAATTGCTTTAAGACGAGTTTCCTTTAAATCTACAATTGGTTTTGGATAATTTAACTGAATATTCGTTTTAGTCGAGTAGGGCTCATGAATGGCTTTATTGTCTAGATGAGCTAATTCTTCAACCCATTGACGAATATAATCTCCATTTGGATCAAATTTCTTTGATTGAGCAATAGGGTTAAAAATTCTAAAGTAAGGTACGGCATCAGTTCCGGTAGAAGCACACCATTGCCAGCCACCATTATTTGCTGCTAAATCCCCATCGATTAAATGCTCCATAAACCATTGTTCACCTACTCGCCAATCGATGAGTAAGTTTTTACATAAAAACATAGCGGTAATCATGCGAACACGATTATGCATCCATCCCGTTTTTAAAAGTTGACGCATTCCAGCATCAATAATCGGTATACCTGTCTGGCCCGTTTGCCATGCAATTAGGTGCTCTGGGTTGTGATTCCACTTAATTTTCTGAGTGTCTTTTTTAAACGGAATATGTTTAGAAACATGGGGGAAATCAAATAAAATATGTTGATAAAATTCTCGCCAAATGAGTTCATCTAACCAAGTCTGCTGGCCTTCATTTGTCAAATGAAAGTTGCCATGTTCAGCCCTAAAAAGAGCTTGCAGGCACTGGCGGATAGACAAAATCCCAATGTTTAAGTAGGGGGAAAGTTGGCTAGTTCCTCTTACATTGGGAAAGTCACGTTCTAATTTATAATCAGATAAATGATCTTTAATAAATATGTCGAGCTGCTCTAGAGCAAAATTTTCTCCAGCTAGCCATAAGCCTTGTTGCTCTTTAGAAACAGAAGGATCAAAAAAAGCTTCAATATCTTCTAGAGTTAAGCTGTTTATTTTTGAAAAAGACGCTGGATAGCTACTTTGCTTTTCAGGAATTGGATAGCATTGAGGTAAACCACTGATATCCAATTTTGAATAACATGCTTTTTTAAATGCACCGAAAACCTGATAGGGCTGCTGTGACTGATTGCGAATAGAGCATAAAGGAAAAATCGTACGGTCATGGAATAAAAAGAGCTCTTTACCTTGTTGATTTAAAAAATCTTGTACAGTTTTATCTCTTTTTAATTCATTAACGCCGATCTCTATATTTGAATAGACATTTTCAATATTAAGTTGAGTGCTAAGTTCACCAATATAATCAGCGATATCTTTCCAGTAAGGAATGACTTGGATAATAAGGGGAATATTAAGTTGTTCTAGTTCTTTTTTTAGTTGTTGAAGTTGACGTAAATAGAAATTAATTTTTATAGGCGCATCGTGATGCATTTTCCATTGTTCAGGCGATAAAATAATTAACCCAATACAAGGCCCTTGTTGAGAGGCATGCCATAAAGCAGCATGGTCTCGAACTCTCAAATCTTGACGAAACCAAATTAGCTGATTTACGTTTGACATGAAAATTGGCCCTTATAGAGTGAGGTGAGTTAAAGAATTATTATCAAAATATTATATAAAAATAAATATATAAAAAAAGCAAAGCCGAAGCTTTGCTCTTATCATCTTTAAAGATGAATTAGTGGTGATGACCACCAGCACCGTGTACGTGACCGTGATCTAATTCTTCTTGAGAAGCATCACGGATTTCTACGATTTCAACTTCAAAAGTTAAATCTTGACCAGCAAGTGGGAAGTTAGCATCAACAACAACGTTGTCGCCTTCAACCGCTTTAACAGTAACGATCTGTACGCCGTCATCTGTTTGAGCTTGGAATTGCATACCAGGTTGAATGTTCTCAACACCTTGGAACATTTGAGCTGGAACTTCTTGTACTAGGTCTGGGTTGTATTCGCCATAACCTTCAGCAGCTGGAACGTTAACAGTGAATTTTTCACCAACAGTTTTACCTGTTAATGCATTTTCTAAACCAGGAATGATATTGCCTGCACCGTGCAAATAGGCAAGTGGTTCACCTTGAGATTGATCAAGTGTTTCACCCTCAGCGTTTGTTAATTTGTAGTGGAATGAAACCACGTGGTTATTTGCAATAGCAGTCATGTTTTTGATCCATTCAATCAATTGAAGCGTACATCATAAAGTGAAAAATAAATTTTGTAGACTACAAAATCTTAATCTTTGGCACTTTTTCTGATGCGTTTTTATATAAATAGGGACGAACTTAAAAAATTCAACTTAATACAGCTTAATTTTTGGACGTACACGTCTTGTAAGTAAATCTTTCATTGTGAGTAGTCCAGCCTGAGTATATCCGTGAATCGTTGCTTGATGTAAACGATATAAAGAGACATACATTGTTTTCGCAATATAGCCTTGCACGCTTACATCTCCAAGTAATTCTCCAACGGCTTTATGACGACTTAAAGACACGAGAGAACCTTTGTCGTTAAATGTAAACATCGGCTGTGATCGGCCATTTAGTCGAGCAGCCATAGCATCGACTAAAAAGCTGGCCTGTTGGCTTGCAACTTGAGCACGGGGGCCAAGTGGAGGATGTCTTGCATCAAGTTGGCAATGAGCGCAGTCACCAAACGCAAATACATTTGGATCAGAATAGGTTTGCAAGGTTGCATAGACCATCAGGCGGTTAATATTATCGCGTTTAAAATCGGTAAAACTTTCTAATACCTTTGGTGCTTTTACGCCTGCGGCCCAAACGGTAATATCACTTTTGAGTTGGTTGCCATTGCTAAAGTAGATGCAATGCTCATCAATTTTTTCAACGCGGTGTTGAGTTAAAATTTCAACACCCATTTTTTTGAGTTGCCCAGCACTGTGTTCAGCAGTTTTATCGCTTAGAGCAGGTAAAATACGCTCAGAAGCTTCAATTAGTGTAATTTTGACTTGGTTTGGATGAATCTTCTTTAAACCATATAGATAAAAGTTTTTAGTTGTCTCAATTAACTCAGCTGCCAGTTCCACACCTGTTGCTCCCGCACCAACAATTCCAATATTTAAAGTTCGCTGATTGGGTTGATTCTGAGCTTCAATATAAAGATGTAATAAATCTTGCTGGAAAATATCGGCTTGCTTTCTGCTATCAAGGAAATGGCAGTTTTCACGCACTCCCGTGGTATTAAAGTCATTTGATACAGAACCAAGCGCTAAAATAAGTGTGTCATAACTTAGCTCTTGCGAATGATTCTGTTGATCCTTAGACACTTGAGGGGGCATTAGTTCAATTAATTTTTTATCTTTATTAACCCCAACTAATGTTCCGAGTACAAATTCGTAATGATGTTTTTCTGAGTGCGCAAAATAGTTAGTTTGTTCTTCGTGCGGATTTAAAGAGCCAGCAGCAATTTCGTGAAGCAATGGTTTCCAAATATGGGTAAGGTTTTGGTCAACCAATGTAATCTTTGCTTTACGGTTTTTCCCAAAAGTTTCACCGAGTTGTGTGGCCAGTTCTAAGCCGCCAGCACCACCACCAACAATTACAATATGATGTAAATTTTGGGTCATTTTTTCACCTAATTATTTTTCTATAAAAAAAGATGGCTAAATTATGCCATCTTTTATTTATAAAATTTATTGTGCGTCTGTGCACAATTTGATGTTTTTAGTGCGAATCTACAGGGTAGAGTTTTGCAGCACTATGTTCACTTGATGAAAAAATAGAGAAGAGGCTAGAAAACCACATTGCGATTTTTTGGAAAATATTGGCTTCTTCAATATGTACGTTATCTTCGATTTGAAGACTACGGATCAGTTGATTATTTTGATAAATCGATACTGTTGCCAAACTTACGACTTTCATTAATGGCGCAGTTAATTGTTTTTCATTGAGCTCAATGTTTACATGTGTTTGAGTCGTTTCAAGTGGAGCAATCACCTTGAGCTGTTGGTTACTATCGAGTACTTGAACGCGTTGGGTTGCATTATCAAAAGTATTTAGGTCAATTGGTGCTGGGTCTGCATATAAAGATGTCGTTACAATTGTTGGTTGCTTTGTTTCAACCTTAAACATTTTTAAAGTCGACTTTACAACAGGTAGTTCAGCAATTAATTTCTGCTCAGGAATAATCACTTCATCACGTGTATAGGCGTAAGCAAGATTCATTAATTTATCTGCAATCTCAGCGCGTTTTACAGCACTCGGTGTACCTAAAACAATGACTAATAAACGTCTTTGAGTTAAGTCAGATGAGAATGAAGGACGTGAAGCTGTGAGTGCCAAGTTATAACCTGCTGCTTTGGTATATCCCGTTTTAAGGCCATCTACATATGGATCATATTTGAGCGCAAGGTTTGTCGCATGATGGAAGCGTTGGTTATAGCTAAAGCTTGGCATTTTTGAATAATGTAAATATTCAGGGGTTTGTTTAATTAATGCCTGACTTAATAAGCTAAGGTCGTGTGCTGTAGTGAAATGGTCAGGCATCGTAATTCCGGCAGGATTACTAAAATGAGTATCTTTCATACCCAAAGCTTGAGCTTCCTGATTCATACGTTGCACGAAACGCGGAACATCACCAGAGATTTTTTCAGCTAAAGTCACGGCTGCATCATTAGCAGACATCACGATTAGACCTGCCAATAACTGATCAACTGAAATTTGTTCACCAGCTTTAAGATACATTTGTGATTCATCCCACTGCACAACACTAACCACTGGAGTTGCAGTAATGATTTCTTCTTTTTTCAGTTTTCCAGCTTTAATCTCTTTTAGGGCAATGTATGCAACCATCATTTTGGTTAAAGATGCTGGTGCGCGTTGAACATGGCTATTATGCTCAGCAATGATTTGACCCGATTGAGTATCTACAATAGTCCATGCAGCAGCTTCAACACTTTCAGGTGCAATATTGAGTAATGCAGCATTGGTTACGGTAGTACAAAAAATACTAAAGAGGGTAAAAAGAGATAGAAAAAATTTCACGGATGACCTTAACTTCACTGGCAAATACGGGACACAGATGCACAGCATGCTATGCCTTTTTTTCGTGGAAGGCTAGTGGGAATTGTTGCCAAAAAATACATCTACGCAAGACGATACAAAAAAGTGATAATCTAATGTGAAGCCGTTCTTATTTTAAATTGAAGAATTTATGTTGCATTATCAAATTGAGTTCGATGATTACAAACAGCACCTTGTTCACGTGACAATTCGTTTTTTAGCCAACCCGAATCAGGAACTTTGGTTACCAACGTGGATTCCGGGTAGTTATCTAATTCGAGAATTCTCAAAACATATTGAATCCGTTAAAGCTTATGATGAAGCTGGACGTCTGCTGGACATTAAAAAAACGAGTAAGAATCGCTGGCGTTTATTTAATACAGACCACGAATTAATGACGATTGAATATGATGTGTATGCATATGATTTGTCTGTACGTGGTGCGTATGTAGACCAGACACGCTTATATATTAATCCAGCATGTGTATGTTTAGCTTTAGAAGGGCAAGAACAGTCTGCTTGTGAAGTCGAAGTTTTCTTGCCAGATGAATTAAAGCATTTTCAGTTAGCAACGGGCTTAGCTTCAAAAAGCTTAGTTAAAGGTCGATTTACTTTAAAAGCAGATCATTATGATCAACTGATCGATAGTCCATTTGAGTTGGCTGATCAAACACGCTTTAGTTTTGAGACGAACGGCATTGAACATGAGTTCGTAATTTCTGGTTCGCACAATACCAATATTGATCGTCTAAAAGCCGATATTGAAAAAATTTGTGCAGCTGAAATTAATATGTTCGGTTCAGCACCATTTAAAAACTATACTTTTATGACCATGGCAACAGGGAATAGTTATGGCGGATTAGAGCATTGTAATAGCACAAGCTTGATTACACCGCGTGAGGATTTGCCAAAGTCGAATGAACCCACTGAACCTTCTAAAGATTATCAACGCTTTTTAGGCTTATGTAGTCATGAATATTTTCATTCATGGTTAGTCAAGTTTATCCGCCCAGAAAACTTTGCAAACTATAATTTGCATCAAGAAGGTTATACTTCTTTACTTTGGATATTTGAAGGCTTTACTTCATATTATGATGACCTGATTTTATTACGTAGCGGCGTGATTTCTCAGAAGTCTTATCTTGATTTACTCAAAGCACAAATTGACCGCTACTTGCAAAACCCGGGTCGTTTTGTTCAAACAGTTGCAGAGTCAAGTTTTGACGCGTGGATAAAATTTTATCGCCAAGATGAAAACTCGAATAATGCGGGTACCAGTTACTACAATAAAGGTTCGTTAGTTGCATTATGTCTAGATTTAGGTTTACGTCTACGTGGTTCTAGTCTTGATGCTTTAATGCGTCGGTTATATGAAAACACTCAAAATGGTATGCAAGTAAATGAAAGAACTATTTTTGATTTATGTAAAGAACTGACGGGTGATAGCTGGATTGAACAAATTAATCATTTGATTAATACCACTGATGAATTACCACTTGATCAACTGTTCCCTGAGTTTGGCTTAAGTTATAGAGTTAAAACTGACAAATCTTTGCCACTTGGTTTGAAACTTGTTGATAAGCCAGAAGGCGTACTCGTGCAAAGTGCTCGCCGCGATAGCACAGCAGCTAAAGCAGGTATTTCTGCCAATGATGTAATTATCGCAATTGATGGTTTAAAAGCGACCACTAAACTTGTTGAGAAGTATGCAAAACAGGGCGGTACTTATACTGTGTATGCTTTCCGTCGCGATGAGTTAATATCTTTTGAAGTTGAGTGTGCTACATCTGATTTAACTGAAGTTGAACTTATTATTGAAGATCAGGCTAAAACTGAAAAATGGTTAAAAGCTTAAATAACAGTTAAATAGTATATAAAAAACCGATGTTTTGTACATCGGTTTTTTATTTTTAAGTGCTACTAAAAGATGAAATCCGTTTTATCTTTGAGTTTGTTTTGAATGAAAAGTATAATAATTGTCAGAACTCTGAAAGATATCTCATGTAATTTAATCGTATTCAGTCCATAAAAAAGTAATGATGAATTATGTATTACTTAAAGTTGGGTATAGGAATATTATCAATAGATTTAAATTATGTATTATTTCGCTGCGAAATGTCGTTATCACTGGATATTTCGTTGACTGGAAGACAATGAGAGCCGATACTCTCAGGGTTTTATTTAAGCATATCGGTTCGTAGGCACTGGGCCACAAGCTCGGTCCTCAACACTCAATCAAACGGAAGGGGCTATATATGGCTGGTGAAAAGTCAACTATTATTTACACACTGACTGATGAGGCGCCATTATTGGCGACCTATTCGCTACTGCCGATCATTGAGACCTTTACCAAGCCAGCTGGCATCGAGATTATTAAAAGTGACATCTCTGTAGCTGCACGTGTGCTCGCAGAATTCGCTGATTACCTAAGTGAAGAGCAAAAGGTATCCGACAACCTTGCAGAGCTAGGTCGTCTTACACAAGATCCAGATACAAACATTATCAAACTCCCGAACATTAGTGCGTCTGTTGCGCAATTAACTGCATGTATTAAAGAGCTTCAATCAAAAGGTTATGCAATTCCAGATTATCCGGAAAATCCAACGACTGAAGAAGAAAAATCAATCAAAGCTCGTTATGGTAAGTGCCTTGGTTCAGCAGTAAACCCTGTCCTTCGTGAAGGTAACTCTGACCGCCGTGCTCCAGCAGCAGTTAAAAACTATGCGAAAAAACACCCTCATTCAATGAGCGAGTGGAAACAGTGGTCACAAACCCACGTTTCACATATGGAAGAAGGTGACTTCTACCATGGTGAAAAATCAATGACACTTGATCGCGCGCGTAATGTGAAAATGGAACTTATCACAAATAGTGGTAAGAGCATTGTTCTTAAGCCAAAAGTTGCGCTTCAAGAAGGTGAAATCATTGATTCAATGTTCATGAGCAAGAAAGCACTTTGTGATTTCTATGAAAAAGAACTTGATGATTGTAAAGAAGCGGGAATTTTATTCTCTTTACACGTAAAAGCGACAATGATGAAAGTTTCACACCCGATCGTTTTCGGTCACTGTGTGAAAATCTATTACAAAGAAGCTTTCGAAAAACACGGTAAGTTATTTGACGAATTAGGCATTAACGTTAATAACGGTATGGCTGGGTTGTACGAGAAAATCGAAACTCTTCCAACTTCGTTGCGTGAAGAAATCATTGAAGACTTGCATGCTTGTCAAGAACACCGTCCTGCACTTGCAATGGTTGACTCAGCAAAAGGCATCACAAACTTCCATTCACCAAACGACATCATCGTTGATGCTTCTATGCCAGCAATGATCCGTGCCGGTGGTAAAATGTGGGGTGCTGATGGTAAGCAGTATGATGCTAAAGCTGTTATGCCAGAATCAACATTTGCCCGTATTTACCAAGAAATGATCAACTTCTGTAAGTGGCATGGTAACTTCGATCCGAAGACTATGGGTACAGTACCAAACGTTGGTTTGATGGCTCAAAAAGCTGAAGAATACGGTTCTCACGACAAGACTTTTGAGATTTCAGAAGCTGGTATTGCAAATATTACCGATCTTGACACTGGTGAAGTGTTATTGACTCAAAATGTTGAAGAAGGCGATATCTGGCGTATGTGTCAGGTTAAAGATGCTCCGATTCGTGACTGGGTTAAACTTGCAGTAACTCGTGCACGTAACTCAGGTATGCCTGCAATCTTCTGGCTTGACCCGTACCGCCCACACGAAAACGAATTGATCAAGAAAGTACAAAAGTACTTAAAAGATCATGATACGACTGGTCTTGATATCCAAATCATGTCTCAAGTACGTGCAATGCGTTACACACTTGAGCGCGTAGTACGTGGCCTAGACACGATTTCTGTGACTGGTAACATCTTACGTGACTACTTAACTGACTTGTTCCCAATTATGGAACTTGGTACTTCTGCAAAAATGTTGTCTATCGTTCCGCTAATGGCGGGTGGTGGTATGTACGAAACTGGTGCAGGTGGTTCAGCGCCAAAACACGTACAACAACTTGTTGAAGAAAACCACTTACGTTGGGATTCACTTGGTGAGTTCCTTGCGCTTGCAGTATCTTTAGAAGAAATGGGTATTAAAGAAAATAATGCTCGTGCTAAGTTACTTGCGAAGACACTTGATGAAGCGACTGGTAAATTGCTTGACAATGACAAGTCTCCATCACGTCGTACTGGTGAAATCGATAACCGTGGCAGCCACTTCTACTTGTCACTTTACTGGGCTGAAGCACTTGCTGCTCAGAACGAAGATGCTGAGTTGAAAGCTAAATTTGCTCCTCTTGCTAAAGCTTTAGCTGAAAATGAAGAGAAGATTGTTGCTGAACTTGCTCAAGTACAAGGTAAACCAGCGGACATCGGTGGTTACTACGCAATTGACCCAACTAAAGTAAATGCTGTAATGCGTCCAAGTGCTACATTTAATGCAGCTCTTGCAACAGTTGAGGCTTAATTACTCACTCGTTAGTAAATAGCTTAAGAGCCGGTGCATATGCACCGGTTTTTTATTTCTTAAAAAAAGATATTAAAAAAGCCCACTGATGTGAGCTTTTAAAAGATTAAATCTTATCGACCATTGCGGCCACGACCACGTGGTGCTTTGGTATTTGGGCGAGTTGTACCATTGGTCTTACGACGTGGTTTCTCGCTTTCATCCATTTGCCAAATACGTTTTGTACCAGACTTTTTCGCAGAACCATCTTTGTTCTTGCGAACCATTGGTTTGCCACCAGCACCGCCTGGCTTTTTCACGTATGAACGCGAGCGATAAGGCTGTTCAGCTGGTACATCTTTAAAGTCAGGGTAGAGTAATGGTTCAATTTCTTTTACATCACCCGGTCTTAAGCCAAGTTGAACTAAGTCAATTGAGCCAATTTTAGTACGAATTAAACGTAAAGTTGGAAAACCTACCGCAGAAGTCATACGACGAACTTGGCGGTTACGGCCTTCACAAATTGAAATCTCAATCCAAGATGTTGGAATATTTGCACGGTAACGTACGGGTGGATTGCGTTCCCATAACCATTCAGGTTCACTTACTTTAATGGCTTTTGCAGGAAGCGTCATACCATCATTCAGTTCTACACCTTTACGAAGTTGCTCAAGCGCTTCTTCGGTTACATCGCCATCAACTTGAACTAAATACGTTTTGTATTTTTTATTTGCAGGGTTGGTAATGAACTGATTCAGACCACCATGATCGGTTAAAAAAACTAAACCCTCAGAGTCCATATCAAGACGGCCTGCCAAGCGCAAAGTCGGGTCATCAACAAAGTCAGAGACGGTCATGTGCGCTTCGTCTTTACGAAACTGGGAGAGAACGTCATATGGCTTGTTGAGAATCACAATTTTCATAAAAAATGGCTTCTTCTTTCAAATAACTAGAGAAAACATTGAGCTATATTTAAGTGGGAAATTTGCTTATTTCCCACATAAATCTCAAAAAGAATTAAATTCGATTAAGCTATTATGCGTTAATAAAAGTTGAAAGTATTGTTTATCGATAATTATTTTTAGTTAATTAAGTATTATAAAAGGGAGAATCTACACAATGGGTTATCAGAAGATCGTGGTTCCTGCCGACGGCGACAAAATCAAAGTAAATGCAGACCTATCACTGAACGTACCAAATCATCCAATTATTCCTTTCATTGAAGGCGACGGTATTGGTGTGGATATTACACCAACCATGAAAGCAGTCGTAGATGCTGCGATTTTAAAAGCTTACGGTGGCAAACGCTCAATCGAATGGATGGAAGTGTATTGCGGCGAAAAAGCCAATAAAATTTATGGCAACTATATGCCTGAAGAAACTTTTGAAGCACTTCGCGAGTTTGTTGTATCAATCAAAGGTCCTTTAACCACACCAGTAGGTGGAGGTATTCGTTCACTCAACGTTGCATTGCGCCAAGAATTAGATCTATACGTTTGCGTACGTCCAGTGCGTTGGTTTGAAGGCGTTCCATCACCCGTTCAACACCCCGAATTAACCGATATGGTGATTTTTCGTGAAAACTCGGAAGATATCTATGCAGGGATTGAATGGAAAGCTGATTCTGAAGAGGCAAAAAAAGTCATTAAGTTCCTTCAAGAAGAAATGGGTGTCACAAAAATCCGTTTCCCTGAAGGATGTGGCATTGGAATTAAACCTGTATCGAAAGAAGGAACACAGCGTTTAGTCCGTAAAGCCATTCAGTTCGCAATCGAAAATGACAAGCCTTCTGTGACGTTGGTTCACAAGGGCAATATCATGAAATACACCGAAGGCGCATTTAAAGAGTGGGGTTATGAATTGGCTCTAGATCGTTTCGGTGGAGAACTGATTGATGGTGGTCCATGGGTTAAAATTAAAAACCCTAGAACGGGTAAAGACATCATTATCAAAGATGTCATTGCAGACGCATTTTTACAGCAGATTCTCATGCGTCCAGCCGATTACTCTGTGATTGCCACGCTAAATTTAAACGGTGATTATATTTCTGATGCTTTGGCAGCGGAAGTCGGAGGTATTGGTATTGCGCCGGGTGCAAATATTGGTGGTGCTATTGCTGTGTATGAAGCAACGCATGGCACAGCACCTAAATATGCAGGTCAGGATAAAGTAAACCCTGGTTCTATTATTCTTTCTGCGGAAATGATGCTGCGTGATATGGGGTGGACAGAGGCTGCTGATCTGATCATTAAAGGAATTTCTGGAGCAATTGCTGCCAAAACCGTAACTTACGATTTTGAGCGCCTAATGCCGGGTGCAACCTTGTTACGTTGTTCTGAATTTGGTGATGCAATTATTAAACATATGGGAGAGTAATCTTCTATTAAAAAGCCCTCGGTTGAGGGCTTTTTTTATTGCATAAATTCGGGATGTTTCGGAGTTTTAATAAAGCCGATTTTCTTTTGATAACTCTGGTCTAGGGCTTGAATAACAAGAACGAAAGCAACTAGAAATAAAGGAAAGAGCAGAGTTTTCACGATTTGGTTTCTCCGAGAGTTGAGGTGAAAGAAGGGCGTAGGGGAATTAAAAGGCAAACCGCAAAGAGAAGAACGGTTCCACCCAAAAGAAAGAGATGTGCATAAGACCAATGCAAATGATGCAAAGTACTAATGACAACACCACCCAAAAGTTGAGTACTGGCAAAGCCAATGGTGGCAAGGCTCCAAAGCTTTTGATAACGGTGCTCATAAATCTGTAGCAGACTATAAGAACTAATAAATACGGTTGCGGGAGTCAGTAAGCCTGTCAGAAGCGAAGATAAGGCCAGTAAAGATGCGGTATGTGAAAGGAACGGCAAAACAACGGCTAAGCTGTAAATGGTATATAACCATTTAATGGCCTGTAGATATCCGATTAGTCTGCTTAAGCAATAAGCGACAAGTGCACCAATGCAGCTTCCCACTCCATAGAGAACCCAAAATAGATTTCTTTGCTGTAGGGGAAAATGCAGAGTTCCAGATAAATAATCCATCCAAAACAAAGAGTGTGGAATATATGCAAAGGCACTACACATATAGGCAATAATAATGACAAGGCCTAAACGTGATTTTTGTAAGGCTTGTATAGTGGTCGATTGCGGCTTAATAATCTGGGCAGTATTACGACTTAACAATCGATAAAGAGTTAAGCTTCCTAATAGAGAAAGACCCGCGAAAATATTCCAAACATAATGTACGGGCATATTTTTAAGTAGAGGAATAATAATAGTGGCGGATAAAACGCCGACACCAATCCCGCTAAATCCTAAGAAATTAACTTTTAATCTTTGCGTGTTGGGAGTGTATTTCATTGCAAAGCTAGGCGCCAAAATCATAAGTAAGCCGCCAGCAATACCTGAAATCGTACGCCAAAAAATGAACCACACCAAAGGCATATCCATAAATGAACAGCCTAGTAGGCTGAGGCTGCCAGCTATAGCCGACAAGACAATCATGGGTGGGATGTACTTTTCTTTAATACTTAAGAGCGCTAATAAGGCACCAATGAGATATCCCAATAAATTTGCGCTCCCTAAGTAACTGGCAAAATCGTGAGTCCATTGGTATTGCTCGATCATGATGGGCATAAGCGCAGTATAGGAAAATCTAAAAACACCAATTCCCAAACAAGTTGCCAAAAAGACAATTAAGCTCATTCGATAAAACGTAGACATGAGAGGACGCTCAATTTTTTTATTATTAAAAGCGAGTTTTTAAATCTTTAAAAATGATTTAATATGATAGTTATTATCTTGTTTTGAGATAGTGGTATGTTACTTAAGTCTCTAGAGTTTTTTTTAGCTGTTGCAGAGAGTGGAAGTTTTTCCTTGGCTGCACAAAAAATGTATACGGTGCAATCGAATATCACGAGCCATGTGAAAAAACTTGAAGAAGAGTTAGGGGTTATTTTATTCAATCGTAATAACCCTGTGACTTTAACGAATGCCGGACAACAGCTGCATAGTTATGCTGTTCAAATGATTGCTCTACATAATAAAGCGAAAAAAATCTTTCAAGAGGGTGATATTGACCCGAACGAAACCATTCGTTTGGGCAGTATGGAAACGACAGCAGCAATACGTCTACCTCAATTACTCAATCAATGTATGCAGCAATATCCGAATTTGCCGATTGAGCTGCAAACTCACCCGACACGATATTTGTTAAGCGCTGTGCAGCAAGGAGAGGTCGACTGTGCTTTTGTTGCTTCTAAATATTTAATTCCAGAGTTGTATAGTTTACCTGTTTGGCAAGAACAATTGGTTTTGGTTTGTCCGAAACAGCAAACTCACTTTCCAGATGTTGCCAAGCTTGCAAAGACCCGATTTATTGCGTTTCGACAAGGTTGTTCTTATCGTCATGCAATCGAGTTATTTTTAAATGATCACAGTGTTCCGCCTTCACAAATTATGGAAATGGGCAGTCTGGACGGGATTGTAAGCTGTGTGGAATTAGGCGTTGGTTTTGCTTTATTGCCAAAGTCATATCTAAACAAAGTAGTCGAGAAAGTGTCATTAAGTTGTTTTGAACTTAATACTGAATCCGCTCATTTTACTACCTACTTGGTTGCCCAGTCGCCTGAAACATGGGGAAGCAATTTAAAGCAGTTTATTCATTTTATTGAGCAACAATTTGAATTAAATGTTGCTTAGGTTGTGATTGATTTTCATACGTAAATATCCAACTTAATTTATAAATTAAAAGTGATATATATGTATGAAAAAGTCATTTTATATTCTCACAGAGGTTTGTAATCATCTTGATGCTATAAAATTGTGGAAAAGGGTAGTTTATATAGGCTGGCTATGGTCAAATATGCCCCCTTGAAAGATGACACAAGCAATAATTTGGAGTTTGGGAATGAATATACCCTTAATCATCAATATTGTGGTTTTTGTCGGGTTAATATTTTTACTCGCCCAAACACGTAAAACGGACTGGAGCTTATCTAAAAAAGTACTGGCTGGCTTAGTTCTAGGTGTGGTGTTTGGTTTAGGACTACATTTGATTTATGGCGGTGGCCATCCGATTCTTGCTGAATCTATTAGCTGGTTTAATATCGTTGGAAACGGCTATGTAAAACTTTTACAAATGGTCGTGATGCCTTTGGTATTTGTGTCTATTTTGGGAGCGGTTGCAAAATTACACCAAGCCTCATCTTTAGGCAAAATCAGTTTTTATACAATTGGTACTTTACTCTTTACAACACTGATTGCTGCACTGGTAGGGGTATTCGTTACTAATCTATTTGGCTTAACTGCAAAAGGTTTGGTGCAAGGTGCTGCTGAAACTGCACGCTTAACTGCCATTAATACGGACTATGTAGGTAAAGTTACCGATTTAAGTGTACCGCAGTTTATTCTCTCCTTTATTCCAAGTAACCCATTTGCTGAATTAACTGGTGCAAACCCAACTTCAATTATTAGCGTGGTTATTTTCGCCGTCTTTTTAGGTATAGCAGCGCTTAACCTAATGAAGGACGACGCAGAAAAAGGTCAACGTATTCTTACTGCGATTCAGACGTTGCAGTCATGGGTAATGAAGCTCGTTCGTCTCGTGATGACACTTACGCCGTATGGTGTATTTGCGCTTATGACCAAAGTTGTGGCTAGTTCAAATGTCGCAGATATCTTAAATCTAGGCGGTTTCTTGGTGGCGTCTTATTTAGGCTTGGCGATTATGTTTATCGTACATGCCATTATTTTGACGCTTACAGGCGTTTCTCCTCTTAAATTCTTTAAGAAAGTTGCTCCAGTTTTAACGTTCGCATTTACTAGTCGTTCAAGTGCAGCAAGTATTCCACTGAGCATTGAGACGCAAACTCGTCGTTTGGGTGTGCCTGAATCTATTGCAAGTTTCTCTGCTTCTTTTGGGGCGACTATTGGTCAAAATGGTTGTGCAGGTTTGTATCCTGCAATGCTCGCGGTGATGGTTGCACCAACTATGGGTATCAACACCTTAGACCCAATGTGGATTGCATCGTTAGTTGGTATTGTGACTTTAAGTTCAATTGGGGTTGCCGGAGTGGGTGGTGGTGCGACTTTTGCTGCGCTGATTGTTCTTCCTGCAATGGGTTTACCTGTAACATTGGTTGCGCTTCTTATTTCAATTGAACCCCTCATTGATATGGGACGTACTGCATTAAACGTAAATGGTTCAATGACTGCGGGTGTAGTGACGAGTCAATTCATGGGCCAGACTGATAAAGAAATATTAAACAGTGAAGATGAAATTGAATTAACTCAACATCATTAAAGATCAGTAAAAAAACGGCTCTCTATTCTAGATGAGCCGTTTTTTTATATGCATAAATTATTACTGTGATGTTAATTTAAAAAAAACTGTATCTGTTTTTCTTTTAAATAATTTTCGAAAATGAGTCTATTACAAAAGAGAGCACTATCATGAAAATGTATCAAGTCGATGCTTTTACAAAAGAGCTATTTCGTGGAAATCCAGCCGCTGTCGTTGTTGAAAAAGAGTGGTTAGATGTAGATTTAATGCAGAAGATAGCACTTGAAAACAACTTATCTGAAACTGCTTTTGTAAAAATTATAGACTCTGAAAACTATGAAATCCGTTGGTTCACTCCAACGATCGAAGTTGATTTCTGTGGGCATGCCACACTTGCCAGTGCTTTCATATTATTTAAAGATTTTACCGAGAAAAAGACTCTTAATTTTCATGTCAGAAATTTAGGGCTTTTTATTGTTCACCAAGATGAAGACGGTAAAATTAGAATGGATTTTCCAATTCGCAAAGCTCATCAAGTTGAAGATTATCCAGCTCTTTTACGTCAAGCATTAACAAAACCCTTTAAAGCGGTTTATCAAAATGTTCAAGCCTACATTGTTGAGTATGAATCAGTGCAAGACGTGTTAGATGAGCAGCCTGACATGAACTTACTTAAAGCCTTAGGTAAACGGACTGCGATTACCACTGCAGGGATGGATGTTGCAATCACCTCAAAAGCTGATCAACAATATGATTGTGTATCGCGTTATTTTGCACCTGTCGCGGGCATTGAGGAAGATCCAGTTACGGGTTCAATTCATACGGCAATAGCACCATTATGGGCAGAGAAACTCGATAAAAATAATATTATGGCTTATCAGGCTTCTAGCCGTGGAGGCGTTTTATATTGCAATATCCTGAATCAGGAACGTATTGAAGTTTCAGGGTATGGGAAGCTTTATATGCAAGCTGAAATTTTTCCTTAAAATATAAGGCCGTTTAAATAAACGGCTTTTTTTCAAAACTTTACTATGAAAGTCAGCTTAAATTTCCTACTATAGTCCCACAACTATTGATTTTTTATTATTCAAATTAATTGGTATTTATATGTTTATGCAGTTTAAACAACTGACACTCTCCCTATGTATTCTTGGTTTAAGTGCTGCGTCTTGGGCACAAACTACACTAGTAAAAAGTAAGCAAAATATTGAGGAATATAAATTAGATAATGGTTTTCGGATTGTACTTGCGCCGAATGACAAAGAAAATAAAATCTTTATTAATACCATTTATTTAACAGGCTCATTAAATGACCCGCAAGGTAAAAGTGGCTTAGCTCATTTGCTTGAGCACTTGGCTTTTAAGGGGACACAAAATGTTAAAGGGGAAGAGTTCCAGCGTCGTTTAGATCAATATACATTGATGACAAACGCCAGCACCGATTATTATTCAACAAAATATACTAATATCGTTCGTCCAGAAAAAACTGCGCTTGATCAGGTACTGTATCTTGAATCTGAGCGTATGGATAAATTAGTTCTTCAAGAAAAGTTTGTTCCTTCCGAGATTGAAATTGTAAAGCGTGAACGTGAAGTCCGTATGGATCAGCCTTTTGCTGTGCTGATGGATCAAATGTGGAAGTCAGCTTATGGTAACCAATATTTAGGTCGTTTACCGATTGGTGATTTGCCTGAGCTTAAATCTATTAAGATGCCTGAACTGAACCAGTTTTATCGTAGCTGGTATGCACCCAATAATGCGGTTATGGTGATTTCAGGTAAATTTGATAAGACTGATGTCTTAAAAACAATAGATCAATATTTTAGTCCAATTGCGGCAAGAGCGGTTCCTAAAACTGTACAGATTCCTGTGCTTGACTCTACAAAAATGAAAAATCGTCAATTCATAGTGAAAAAGGGGAGCGATCTCGCTAAATTCCATATCTATATGAATGGTAAAAATACCAAAATTCAGCCAACACTCGCTTTAGCACCTTTGTTATATACCATGCAGCCAAGTGGTCATCTATACCAGAATATGGTTGAAACAGGCATTACCACAAATGTTGATGCAAGTACGTGGTTAGACCAAGATTTTAATGTGGTGTTTTTGGGTGCCATTTATTCACCAAGTAATGACCCTAAAAAAGTTGAAAGCTCTCTGCTAGCGGGTATCGAGAAAGGAAAGCCTTTTACTGAGGTTGAATTAAATCGTGTTAAGAGTTTAATGAAAACTCAAGGTGATTTAATTACTAAAGATGCGGTAGCACTTGGGTCACGTTTAAGTGATTACACTGTCGCTGGCGGTCAGTGGGATCAATATTTTAAAGATTTAGATTCAGTAGAAAACGTTAAGTTAGACCAAGTGAATCAAACTTT
Source organism: Acinetobacter sp. AOR18_HL (assembly GCF_027855145.1). NCBI lineage: Bacteria > Pseudomonadati > Pseudomonadota > Gammaproteobacteria > Moraxellales > Moraxellaceae > Acinetobacter > Acinetobacter sp. AOR18_HL. Next base: position 64,224 of record NZ_JAKTIG010000085.1, on the reverse strand, counting down.
AAAACAATTCCTTGTGGCTGAGCATCGCATTGACGGTGATATTTTACCAACACCTGAAGATCAGAAAAAAGCTCAACAGCAAAATGCAAAAGAAGCACCTAAAACTCTAGATCAGGTAGAAGCAAAGGCAGAGCCTTTAAAAGATCCAAAGGTGTATCAACAAGAAGTTGCGGAGTTTTTAAAAACTTCTAAGCAATATGTTGAAAGCAATGAGAAAAAGATTATCCGTGGAAAACTGAAAAATGGAATGAAGTACGCTTTATTCCCAGTTGAAACACGTGATGATCGTACTTATGCAACGATTACGATGGACTTTGGAACAGAAAAATCTTTATTTAATAAGGGTACGGTCGTTGATTTAACTTCATATCTATTGCTTCGTGGTTCTGATAAATACAGTTTGCAAGATATTGCCGATAAATCGATTGATGCGGGCGGCGCGGCTTATGCAAGTGCTGACGGCAATGGCATGACCATTAATATTCAGTCTAAATCAGAAAAATTTGATGAGTTTTTCGAGTTTGTTCTTGATGTGATGAAAAATCCGAAATTTGAGCAATCTCAATTTGATTTAATTAAATCGCAAAGTTTATCAAGCCTTGATCGTCCTTATACCGAGCCAGATGTCGTGGCTGGCTTAACACTTTCACGTTTGCTTGAAGAATATCAACCGGGTGATTTGCGTTATCACTTTGAACCTGAACTGGCAAAACAGCAGTTGAAAAATGCAACTCAAGAGCAAGTGAAAGAGTTATATGAGCGTTTCTTTGCAATGAACCATGCTCAAATTGCTATTACAGGCGAATTTGATGCGAAAAAAATGCAAAAATTACTGAATCAGGAATTTGGTCGTTGGAACGGTAAGCAGCCATATCAAAAAATCTTGATTGATCACGTTGATTTTCCAGCACAGCAAGTTCATGTTTTATCTGAACAGCGTGAATTTGGTAGCTACCAAAGTGTGCTTTCAATTCCAGTTGGGAAAAACCATCCAGATGCATCTGCTCTCATTTTAATGAACTATATTTTAGGTGAGTCTCAAATTTCATCACGTTTAGCTCAAGAGCTTCGTGAGAAAAATGCGCTGGTGTATGGTTTTGGAAGTGGGCTACAACTTGACCGTGATACGAATGTAGGGGCCTTAAGCATTAGTGCAAATTATACTTCAGGTCGCTCAGCACAAGTGTCTGCTTCAATACACAAAGTGTTAAATGACTTGGTTAAAAATGGGGTAACTGAGCAAGAGCTTGAAGCTGCTAAAGCAGATATCATGAAGAAACGAGTTACGGCATTAGAAGATGAGCGTAATATTCATGGCATGTTAAATCTACAGCTTGAAACAAACAAAACATTGCAAGACCGAATTCGTCATGATCAAGAGTTAACTAAATTGACTGTTGCTGACGTTAACAGAGTAATTAAGAAGTATATTAAACCTGAACATTTGGTCGAAGTGATGGCTGATCAATATGGTCAGGCCGCAAAGAAATAAAGTCTTCTCGCAAATAAAAAGCCACTCAAATGTGGCTTTTTATTTGGGTCTTTAAATCACATTAATGATCATGTTTGTGCGCGTGAAAATCTTCATTTTTACGGAAACGTAAATAATTTTCGAATTGTTCACAATATTCATCGAAGTTATCTTCAAGCATCATTTGAAATTGCTGAAGAAGGTAAGACATAACCTGATCTTTCGCATCACGCATTTCATTACCATCTTTAAAGTTATTTGCTGCTACCCATGTATTGAAGCGGGCAGTAGCAAATAACATTGCAGCACTCACTTGACCACGTAGCTCAGCTGGATCAACTTTTTTATCTTTTGGCGGGCGACAAAAATCATTAGCCTGTTTAATAAATTCATCCGCACGCTCAAAGAAAACAGCATTTAATGCTTCTTCTTCAGTAATATCTGTTGCATTAATCTTTTGAGACATGACTTATTCCCGCAAAAATAGAGCTGCTTATTATAGGCAAACGCTTGCGGAAACAAAACCTTTGACTTAGTCTGTAAATAGCCTAAGTATTGGTAGGAGAGACTAATATGCAAGATGCAATTGCGATTCAAAGTTTAAAGACAGATATTGCTTTATTACGCCAGCATGTTTTCCCACCCCAATATTTAGAGCATGTTGAAGGGCTACCGATTTATTATGGCTTGCAACAAGAAGTCGAAAATTATTACCGTCAATGGCAGGGCTTAATTGAAAGGGCACAAGAGCTTTTTCAGCCATTTATGGAAGATGAATTACCAGATGTCATTCATCTGCCAAGTCATTTAAATTTACCGCTATTCTTTTTTCACGTAGACCGAATAAGGATTAATAAAACACGCGCAAAAGAATCTAAAACTTTCCGCGGTGTAGCGAGTCTTATTGAAAAATGCGGACAGTTTGAAACAGACCAGATATTTACAATGCAAGAATGGTTGCAAAGCGATGATACCGCGGCTTTGGTTGCTCACCGTGAATTCATTGATTTAAGAACCTATGTGTTTCAACATGGGCAAAGCGAATATACTCGTTCACGGTTTTATACGAATGGGATTGTGCTAGGGGTTGAGCCGCATTTTAAATTGGTCGATGCTCGGGATAAGCCAAGAAAGCAACGTAGTGATAGTTATAGTGATCCGTTAGCAGATAACGGTGTGTGGAAAGTATTTGGTAAATACCGATAAAAAGTCGCTGCACGTTTACAGCGACTTTTTATAAATTACCAGAAAGTTTCAGCCTGACTAAAAGTCTGTAAAGCTTTTGCTGAGCGCTTTTGTAATTGTGGCTGTTTGGCTTTGACCCAACCTAGAGCAAACCAAAAAGACGGATCTTGTTCAACCACATTGTTAAAAATACCTTCTGCAATAAACAAATCGTTATATTGACCTAGGGTATTTTGCACAGGTTGTAGCTGTTTTAAATATTGCTGTACTTTTTTATTTGGATAAAGACTAGAAATAAACTCAACACAATAACGTAACTGCTTAGCTTGCTTTCTTATTTTGTGTTGTTCAGTCACTTCAAGCTCAGAGAAGTGTTCAGCATTACTAATCACTTTATGATGTAACTTATCTAAACTCTTTTTAATATGTTTTTTTAAGCTGCCTTTTGGGGACTTGGAATCTTCTTCTGAATAAGCAAATGCTAATAAATTGAGTAACAGCTTAATCGTATCCGCAGAGGTAAAGATTATTGAGAGCTCTTTTGAGGGCTGGGCTGAAACTGGTAGTAAAAGCTCAGGTGATCCATGTTGTTGAATAATAGGTAACACTTCGGTGCGAATAGCATCTTCATCACGAGTATCTCCAAGTTTACGGAAAAGCTCAGCAATTTGTTCTTCCCAAACAGGATTTAGCTCGCCTGACCAACCTGTAAAATGCTTAAGGGCACTACGTAAACGACGTAGACTCACACGTGCTTGGTGAATATGCTCAGCTTCAGCAACGCCATCGGCAATTACAGCCATATTTGGTAAAAATTGTTCTAAACAGATTTCGACAATCTTTTTGAGAGCCTGTTGAGCAGTAATATCTTTATTTAGTTTCAGAGCTTTGGCATGAACAGCAGGTGAGGCAGCTTGTCCTAGTGCTAATAAGTTGCCACGTTCGGCTTTACTTCTTACATCAAGCCAAAGTGCGTAACGATTAATCCATTGCTGCGTAAACTGAATTAGCGTTTTCACAGCCCCTTGTTTGAGTTCAAATTCGACTTCGCAAATTACACTTTGTGCATCTGCTGTTTTTACGACACCATCATCTAAGCAAACTTCAATCGCTGTATTATCTGCTTCAAACACATGGTAGGTACGATGTACATCAGTCTCAAACTGCAAACTTAATTTTTCAGCTTCTGTTCCTAAAGCCGTATTAATTAAATCAGTTACCACTTTATTATCTTGATATAACTCAAGGTTTAAGTCAGGTTCTTGGTCACACACACCTAAATGAATTTCTTCTTCAACACGGTGGAGATGGCTTTGACCTGCGGCTTTAAATGTTTGTACCCATTGATCATCTTCTTTACGTAAACGTAAGGCCATACCGTTTTTTGCAAGTAATCGATCAGGAGTATCGTAATACTTTGCCTGTAAGTGAATGTTCTTTGCTTTGTGTTTTTTTAAGTATTGCTGGACAGTTTTTTTCTTCGATTCAGGTAACTGAAACTTTAGTTCGACTTCGACCATAATATATCTCCCTGAATCAGGTATTTAGACTATCTTGAATAAGTATAATAGCTTAGCTCTAAAAATAATGGTTTTGATAGAGAAAGTTACAATCAAACATATGACGCTACACTTTTATTTAGGTGTACAATCAGGTGACGTTTTGATCAAATAAAAATCAGGAAGATGATCGTGAATGCACCAGTAAACTTTAGCCATGAAGCTCAGCCAGAGTTTGAATTGCCGATTAAAAATTATCAGGAATTTTATCGTTTTTATTTAACTGAACACCGTAACATTATGAGCAGACGCTTACACGTGGTGGGTAGCAGTATTGGCATATACTTTTTTTCAAAAGCAGTCCGTAAGAAGCAAGCCAAATATGTACTCTATGGTTTGGTAGCAGGCTACGCAAATGCTTGGGTTGGACATTTTGTGTTTGAAAAAAATAAACCTGCCAGTTTTAAACAACCTTTCTATAGCTTTATTTCTGATTGGCGAATGCTGTCTGACGTAGCGACTGGTCGATTAAGTTTGATTGACCGTAAGCACGATAAAATACCAAGTTAATTTTACTTTCTATTCTTAATATACCGATTGGTACTGTTAAGCCTATATCAATCGGTACTTATGATGTCCTATAAATCCGTTATACTAGCGAAGTTTTTTAAAGCGAGAGTAGAGTATGCGCGGTTTATACCTCATTACCAACGATGACCCAATCCAACTATTATTAGAAAAACTAGATGCCGCACTCGCAACTCGTCAGGTCGCAATTTTACAGTACCGCCGTAAGAAAATAGACAAAGCAGACCAACCCGCTGAAGTCGAACAAATCAAATTATTGTGTGAAAAATATCAGGTTCCTTTTGTCATTAATGATGACTTAAAACTTGCCGCTCAGTTTGGTTTAGGTGTGCATTTAGGTCAAAGTGACGGTGAAATTACCGATGCAAAATCGCAATTACCAGAAGGCGTCATTATTGGTCGTACTTGTCTGAATTCTTTAGAGCTTGCACAAAAAGCAATTGCAGATGGCGCGACTTATATTGCATTTGGTGCAGTCTATGCGACCTCTACAAAACCTGAAGCAGGTAATGTGGGTATTGAAGTAATTAAGCAAGCAGCAGCCCAATATGATTTACCAATTTGTGCTATTGGTGGTTTAACTGTTGAAAACTCAAAATCTGTGATTGAGGCTGGGGCTGACCTCTGTGCAGTCATTAGTGATATATTAGGCCGATCAACTGCTGAAATTCCTGCCCGTGTACAGGCCTGGGCACAATTATTTTCTTAAGCTTTCAAAATTATTTTTTAGATATTTAAGACGAGCATTTCCATGAGTTTATCTCCAAAGCAAGAACAGTTATTTAAACAAGCCAGCAAACACATTCCAGGTGGTGTGAACTCTCCGGTACGTGCCTTTAATGGCGTTGGAGGAACACCGGTTTTCATCGAGAAAGCAAAAGGTGCTTATTTATGGGATGTCGATGGTAAGCGTTATGTTGACTATGTTGGTTCTTGGGGACCAATGATTTTAGGTCATGCTCATCCAGAGATTATTAAGGCTGTACAAACAGCAGCAGAAGATGGTTTAAGTTTTGGTGCACCAACCGTACACGAAACAACACTGGCAGATATTATCTGTGAAATCATGCCATCAATTGAATTGGTGCGTATGACTAACTCGGGTACAGAAGCGACCATGACCGCTATTCGTTTAGCGCGTGGTTATACTGGCCGTGACAAAATCGTGAAGTTTGAAGGTTGTTACCACGGCCACTCAGACTCACTTTTAGTAAAAGCAGGTTCAGGTTTACTCACTTTAGGTGAAGGTGAACCGACTTCGAAAGGTGTTCCTGTTGATTTTGCTAAACATACTTTAACGCTGCCGTATAATGATATTGCTGCATTAAAAGAATGCTTTGTAAAATTTGGTCATGAAATTGCGGGTGTTATTATTGAGCCTGTCGCGGGTAATATGAATATGGTGAAACCAATTGACGGTTTCTTACAAGCCATTCGTGATATTTGTGATGAATATAAATCTGTATTCATTATTGATGAAGTGATGACAGGCTTCCGTGTTGCTTTAGGCGGTGCGCAATCGGTTTATAACGTTAAGCCAGATTTAACAACTTTAGGCAAAATTATTGGTGCGGGCTTACCTGTTGGTGCATTTGGTGGTAAGCGTGAAATCATGGAATGTATCGCGCCCTTAGGCGGTGTATACCAAGCAGGTACATTATCTGGTAACCCACTTGCTATGCGTGCTGGTATTGAAATGTTTAAACATTTACGCCAACCTGACTTTTACAGCAAATTATCTGCTCAACTTGAAAAGCTACTTGCAGGCTTACAAGCTGCAGCTGATGAAGCGGGTATTCCATTTAAGACTCAGCAAGCTGGCGCAATGTTCGGTCTTTATTTTACTGACCAAGAAGATATTACAAGCTTTGACTCAATGTTGGCATGTGATATTGAAGCTTTCAAAAAGTTCTTCCATGGCATGTTAAAGCGTGGGGTAAACTTGGCACCTTCAGCATTTGAAGCAGGCTTTATTTCATCTGCACATTCTGATGAAGATATTGAATTTACGATTCAGGCTGCAAAAGAAACATTCGCTGAAATGAAGTAAGCAAAAAAGCCCGTGTTAAACGGGCTTTTTAATTTGAGCTATTTTTATATTTGTAGAGAACAATGTTTTATCCCTTACCTCGAAAAATCCAATTAGCTGCAAGTACTTCAAATTGGTCAATTGAGTCAGCGCAAAGTATTTTGCTCATGGTTGGGCTCAATGAGCTTAAACTACGACCAGATTGGTCTGAGCAACCATTGGCGAATCATTTGGAATTGTTGATTAAGCGCGCTCAATCACTCGAAATTCCAATTATTTTTATTGAGACATCTCAGCTTCAACAAACCATGTTGGAGCTTGGTCAGCGTTTATCATCAAATACTAAAGCCCAAGTTATGATGGTAGGTGATTTGTCGCCTCTGTTTAAACAAGTCATGCAGCTTGTTTTATCGATTACAGATCAGGTCAGTGTTGTAAATGATGCGATCTTGGCGGCTAATCTAGAGCAGCATATCCAATGGGTTGAAAAGATCAGTTTTGACCATATAAAACATTTAAATACGCAGAGCTTAATGCGGTTATGGTCTTTAAGTACGCCGTCCTCTTATATCTTGTCAGATAAAGGAATTTTATTGGCAATTGCTGAGCAGGTGGGGCGACATCCTATGGAGATCCATCCTGAAATTGATTTAAGGAACTACGGACTAGATCAGTCTGCTGTGAATTATTTGGTCGATCTATGGCGTGCAAATGGTGCGAGCTTAAGTGCTGAAGAGATAATGCAAGCACCGACATTGCAACATATTATGCAGTTATTGAAGCCTTGACTGACTATAGACCTCAAGTGATCCATAATATTTGCAAATTCTGCTGTTAATTTACCCGAACGGCATTGTAATTCGGACGTAAGCTTTTTATTATTGCCCGCTTGTTTTTCATCTTACCTTGGGAATACAACTTTGAGTGATTTTCTAAGTGAACATCTGATCTATCGTGATGATGATTTTATGGTGATTCATAAACCTTCGGACATCTTGAGTGTTCCTGGTAAGGGTGATTTACATGATAGCGTTTTGACAAGGTTGGTTGCGATTGAACCTAAAACCTTGCTCATTCATCGTCTAGACCGAGATACCTCAGGTATTTTAGTATTTGGTTTATCGAAGCGCGGTCAAAGTGCAATTGCACGTCAATTTCAAGATCGTCAGACTTCAAAAATATATGAAGCGCTTGTCGCAGGTCATTTAGAGGGTGAGGGGACTGTAGATATTCCTGTCATCTATGACCCAAGCCGACCACCTTTACATATTGTCGACGCTTCTCACAACAAGCCTGCTTTAACACATTGGCAGGTCATAGAACATTTTCAGATTCAGGGACAGCCTGTAACTCGTGTGAAATTAACACCAATTACGGGCCGATCTCATCAACTCCGTGTACACATGCAATATCTTGGGCATCCAATTGTAGGTGACACGCTGTATGCAACACCGGAGCAGCAACTTGTTCCGCGTTTATGTTTGCATGCCAAACAGTTAAGTTTTAATCATCCTGTCACAGCAGAAACATTAACTTTTGACTGTCCTGTACCGTTTTAATGTAAAAATTTTAATGCGTGATTTTTTGTAGCAAAGCGATTTAATTGGTTTTTGCTTCAAAATTTTGCTTTAAAGACTACATAAAAAGATGCAAAAATAAGCTAATTTGCATCGTACAATATGTAGTGCGAACTTGAGAGAAAGGTGGAAAAATTGCAGCAGTATGCTATTGGTCAACGTTGGCTATCAGACACAGAAACTGAGCTCGGTTTAGGTGTTCTTATTGATGTAGATGAAAGATCTGTCAGCATTTTATTCCCCAAAAGTGATGAGACACGTGTATATGCACGTAACAATGCTCCACTATCTCGTATCATCTTCAATACGAATGATGAAGTTCAAGATCAAGAAGGCCAGAAGTGGATCGTTGAGTCTGTTGAAGATCGTCATGGCGTTTTGCGTTACAACGTTGTTCGTACTTTAGAAAATGGCGAGCAAGAGCGTAAGGCACTCAATGAAACACGTATTGGTGCGCAAATTCAATTATCTAAACCTTTAGATCGTTTGCTTGCAAGTCAAGTTGACTATAAAGAGTGGTATGACTTGCGTATTGAAGCGATGTTGATGCAAGCACAAATGCAGACCAGTCCTCTACGTGGGATGGTCGGTGCACGTGTTGGCCTGATTCCTCATCAGCTTTATATCGCACATGAAGTTGGTAAACGTTTTGCTCCTCGTGTTTTACTTGCCGATGAAGTTGGTTTAGGTAAAACAATTGAAGCTGGTTTAATTATCCACCAACAGCTTAAAACTGGTCGTTCAGAACGAATTCTGATTTTAGTCCCTGATTCTCTTCAATATCAGTGGATGATTGAAATGCGTCGCCGTTTTAACTTGCAATTCTCTCTGTTTGATTTAACGCGTACAGCATCTATTAAAGAACATGATCCTGAGCTTAACCCGTTCTTGACTGAGCAATGCATTATTGCCAGCGTTGACTTAATGGTTGACCATGATGATTTGCGTGAGCAAGCCATAGAAGCTGGTTTTGATTTGCTCGTGGTTGATGAAGCACATCATTTGATGTGGAGCGAAGAAGAAGGCGGGAATGATCGTTACGATTTAATTGAAGAGCTCGCTGAAAATACAGCAGGTGTACTATTACTCACTGCAACACCTGAACAATTAGGTGTAGAAAGTCATTTCGCTCGCTTACGTTTACTTGATCCACAGCGTTTTAGTAGTTTAGAGCGCTTCTTAGATGAAGAGACTCAATATCAGCAGACTGCAAAAATTGCTGAAGTGCTCATGTCGGATCAAGCTTTAACCCCAGAGCATTTATCTGCTTTAGAAGGTTTATTAGGTCACAGTATTGAAGACCAGCCAGATCAACGCTTTAGGGCAATTCACGAATTATTAGACCGTCACGGTACTGGACGTATTTTATTCCGTAATACACGTGAAGCTATTCAGGGCTTCCCGGGGCGTGATTGTCAGCCAGCACCATTACCAGCACCAGAAGATTGGTCAAAAGATGGCAAACTGCGTGAACAGATGTGGCCTGAAGAAGCGCAAATTGATGGTTCATGGATGCAAAATGATCCGCGTGTGCCATGGTTAATGGAAATTTTACGCAAAGATCTTAAGCATAAAAAAGTACTTTTAATTGCGCGTAGCGGACCAGTAGTTGAATCTTTAGAAAATGTGTTGCGTTTGCATGCAGGTATTCGTACGGCAATGTTCCATGAAGGCATGAGCTTACTTGAGCGTGACCAAGCTGCTGCTTATTTTGCTGAAGAAAGCTATGGCGCTCAGATTCTATTGTGTTCGGAAATTGGTTCGGAAGGCCGTAATTTCCAATTCGCCAGTGATCTAATTTTATTTGATCTACCAGCTAACCCAGATGTTTTAGAGCAACGTATTGGACGTCTAGACCGTATTGGTCAAGAAAACCGTATCCAAATTCATGTGCCATACCTTATGGGAACAGCTCAAGAGCGTATGTTCCGTTGGTATAACGAAGCACTAAATATTTTCAGCAATATTTCTCCGACAGCGCAAACGCTGCAAGAGAATTTTATTGTTGAGTTAAAAGATTGTTTACTTGCAGACCAAGGTCAAACATTTGAAGATTTGCTTGAAGAGGTAAATGTTCAACGTCAAGCCCTAGAAGCTGAACTTCAAGCTGGCCGAGATCGTTTACTTGAATATAATTCATGTCGTCCAATTGTGGCACAAGAAATTGTTCAGGCCCTTGAAGACTATGATGACAATACTACGCTACCAATGTTTGTGAAGCGTTTCATGTCATCAACCAATATCGACTTTGATGAGCAAAGTAATGGTACGGTGATTATTAAACCAACCGACCAAATGCAAGTGCAAGGTTTGGCTTTAGACGAAGAAGGTATGACAGCAACTTTCTATCGCGATCAAGCTCAGCTTCGTGAAGATGCTCAATATTTAACTTTAGAGCATCCATTCATTGAAAGTGTTATGGAAATGATCCGTACGCAATCATTTGGTAGTACCAATGTTGCTGTACTCAAATCCAACGCTTTAAAGCAGGGCTCAGTATTAATTGAAGTCTGGTTTAAAGTAGATGTTGTTGCACCTAAATCTTTGAACTTGCCATCAAGCTTGCCGAAACAGCTTATCCGTGTATTGTTAAGTGAAAATGGACAGGATTTATCTGAAAAGATTGATCCAACAATTTTAAAACCTTATTTGCACCATTTAGATGGCAATAGCTGCCGCCAAGTAGTTAAAGCTCGTCGTGATATCATTGAGCAGCGCTATAAACAAGCGTTAGAGATTGCGAAAGTTGATTTACCGCAGCTTCAGCAACAAGCAAAAGAACATTATGGCAATAAATGGCAATATGAAATTGACCGTTTAACTTATCTAAAACAGTTCAACCCAAGTATTCGTCAAGACGAAATTGAACGTTTACAAAAACTGCAAAAAGAAGGCTTGAGCTTACTTGATGGTTTAACTGTTACACCAGAAGCAATTCAGGTGTTAGTTGTAGTTAAGCCTTAACTTACTCAAAATAAAAAAAGCGCCTAGAGGGCGCTTTTTTTATACATCGATTTTGAATTAGATGAGACCAGCGTCTTTTAATTCTAGCTTTAAATACGCATAAAAAATTGGAGCTGCGATTAAACCGCCTAAGCCAAAAATTGACTCAAATACTAGCATTGCTAATAAAATCTCCCATGCATTTGCATTGATTTTATGCCCAATAATTTTAGCATTAATAAAATATTCAAGTTTATGAACCAAAACGAGGTAAAGTAATGCTGCTCCTGCTAGTCCTAGAGAAATTGTAAGAGCTGCAATAAATGTTAAAGTGTTTGAAAGTAGATTCCCCAAAATTGGAATGAGACCAAACATAAAAGTCAAAATAGTTAAAGTTTTGGCAAAAGGAAGGTGAACTCCCCAAAGCGGCAATAAAATAAAGGCGAATAAAATAAAGAGCAGCGTGTTAATGGCTGAAATTTTTATTTGGGCAAAAACAACATTTTTAAATGAAATTGATAATTTTTGAATACGTTGGATAAGCAGTGACTTAAAAACAGGCTGAGGCGTACGGCGATGAAAACCATGTATCGCCACCAAAATACCAATAATTAATCCCATGACCATAGTCACGAAGTTATGCAAAATATCGGAACTGGTATTTTTTAGGGTGGTGACGTTATCTTTCATAAATGCAAAGATTTCGTCTTTTAGATCTGTCACGCTATCAGGAATATAACCTGGAAGATATTTTGTGATCTCTGCTTGCAAATGAAGGAGGGTTTGATCAACCTTGCTATTAATACTATGTAATCCGACACCTTTTAGATCGTATACAACGAAACTAATCAGACTCGTTATGAAAAAACCAATAAGTGAAATGGTGACGATACTGAGTAAAATACTAATAAAAATACGGGCTCTTTGACCATCAATATAACGTTCTACAACCGAACTTAAACTAATAATAATTTCATAAATGAGAAAGCCTGCAAAAAAACTTGCTAATAGATGTAATGGGATAACCGAAAGCAAAAAGATGCCCATAAGAATGTAGCTTGCAATCAGACTTTGACGATTATTCAAATTTTGCATGTGGATCCCTGAGATCGTTGGGAATATAGGAGAAAGAGCAAACGGAATGATTATTTATACTCTGGCAAGCTATTCGCTTCAATCAGTGAATTATATTTTTATTGGAAAATAGAGGAGTTAGATGTAAAAATGGCCTGTTCATCAACAAGCCATTCATTAGATCATTTTAGCGAATTTTTGCTTCATCTAAATGACGTGCACCTTCTAAAATCATCCGAATCATAATCATGGTTTGTTCAGCAACTTCTGCACGTTGATTGATCGGCAAATCAATCACTTTGGCGCCCATGTGAAACACAAGTTGAGTAATTGCTTTAGCAACAAGGTCTGGGTGATACAGGTGATTGTTATTTAAGCGTTCAAGACGAATTAAATCTTCTTGTAGCTCTTGCTGAAAAAAGTTGAGCTGGCGGTCTACGGCAGCCTTATAAGAAGCAGAACCTGTAAAACTTTCACGTAGTAATAAACTTAAATTACCTTCATCGGCATCGAGTTGTTGAAGGAAAATATCGACAGAACTACGAATAATACTTTCTTGTAAAGAAGCACGTAGGCGAGCCTGACGGATAATTTTACGTAAAACGATACCTGCGCGGTCAATTAGAGAAATTGCTAATTCATCAATATCTTTAAAATGTCGATAGAAACTATTTGGCGCAATTCCTGCTTCTCGAGCTACTTCTCGTAAACTCAATGACGCAATACTTTTTTGCGGACCAATGAGGTTTAAAGCGGCCTGAAAAAGTTCTTCTTTAGTAATTGTCGCTTTTCTTCCAACAGAACGCGTAGCTGTTTTAATTTCAATGACATCTTGTTGTTGAGGTGTGTCATTCAGGTTCTGAGAAAGTGAAGATTGGGTCATGCTGTTCAATATATTTGTAAACTCTCAGGATTATAGCCTTAGAAGCTGAACTTGTGAAATTGTAATTAAAAGTACGGGTGTATATACAAATATATATACATATGTATAATAATTAAAAAAGAGCGACAGAGCCTTCAGTTATGCAAGCAATCGAAAAGAGAAATTCTCTATTCAATTCATTGACACAAGCCATCTTTGATAAAGAAATGGCTAATTTCTGGCTACAAAAAGTTAATCCTTTATGGTCTGTAAAGCACGGACTTGTTCAAATTGTAAAAAAAGAATTTGTCGCTCATGACATGGTGAGCCTGACGCTAAAATGCAACCGCTTAGTGAAAATGGGCGTTGCAGGCCAGCATCATCCTGTGATTGTAGAAATTGCTGGTCGTCGCTATGAACGTACTTATAGTTTGACGCAAATTGATGCTCAGCACTTACGTTTAACCGTAAAAAAAGTTGCTGATGGTATCGTGAGTAACTGGTTTATTTCTGAAAGCAAAATCGGTGATGTTTTTGAGCTTGGTCAACCTTATGGTGACATGCAACAAAACATCAAAACACCGAATTTAATTATGTTGGCTGCGGGTAGTGGTATTAGCCCAATGTTGAGCTTGATTACTGCGATTAAACAAAGCCAGCAGTTAGATAAAGTTCAGGTGCAACTTTTATATTGGGTAAAACAACGTTCAGATGCAGCTTTTGTTGAATACTTTGAAAAAGTTGCGCAGCAATATCCGAACTTTAATTATCAGGTTTTCTATACACAAGAAACCCCAAATGATGAACGTTTAAATGCAGAGCATTTAGCTTTAGTTGATGATGTAGAAAACAGCACAATTTATGCGTGTGGACCTTCAGGTTTTGTGGCGACTGTTGAGCAACTTTTTGAAAAAGCTCCAGCCGTTTTAACAGAAGCATTTAGCTTAACAAATGAAAGCTCTGCTGATGATATTGGTTATGTGAATGTCACATTAACCCAGTCTAATAAGGTTATTGCAATTCCTAAAGGCCAGTCAATTCTGGTTAGCCTTGAACATGAAGGTCTTAAACCAACTCATGGTTGCCGTATGGGAATTTGTAATAAATGTGTTTGTAATAAATCCCAAGGTTCAACACGTAATTTACTTAACGGTAGCGAAAACACTGAACCAAGCCAATTACTCAAAATTTGTGTGAACTCAGCAAAATCCGATCTAGTTATTGATCTTTAAGAGAGAACTCTTATGAATATGCCCGTGAAAGTCGAATATTTTAAAAATCCTAAAAATCGAGATTTGACTCCAGCAGAACTTGATGCATTTGCAAAAGAGCTCGATCAGATCAAGCAAGAAGTATTGGATGATTTGGGTGAGAAAGACGCTAAATATATCCGCCGTGTTTATGCTGCAATTCGTTATAGTAGCTTTTTAGGTCGTGCATGTTTGTTTGCAGGTTGGTTCCCACCAGCATGGATTTTAGGAACAGGTCTGTTAGGCTTCTCTAAAATTATGGAAAACATGGAACTCGGTCATAACGTGATGCACGGTCAATATGACTGGATGAACGATCCTAAATTTAATGGTCAAACTTACGAGTGGGATACTGTCGGTACTTCTGATAACTGGCGTCAAACTCATAACTATAAACATCACACCTATACCAATATTAAAGGTATTGATGATGACATTGGTTACGGTTTACTTCGTTTATTCCCAGAGCAACGCTGGAAGCCAGGTTTCTTGCTTCAACCTGTTTATAGCATCCCATTTTGTTTATTGTTCCAATGGGGCGTAGCTATTCAGAATCTTGAAATTGGTCGCGTTCTTTACAAGCGTAAGAGCATGGCAAAATTCTTGGAAGAATTAAAACCTGTGAATAAAAAGATTGGAAAACAACTTTTTAAAGACTATGTTTTCTTCCCTTTAATTGCAGGTCCAGCAGCTTTACCTGTATTCACTGGTAATTTGGTTGCAAATGGTCTTCGTAATATCTGGACGTTTACGATTATTTTCTGTGGTCACTTCACAAAAGATGCAGAAGTATTTCCAAAGTCTGTTTTACAAGAAGAAAGCCGTGGTCACTGGTATATGCGCCAGATTCGTGGTTCTTCTAATTTGAAAGGTTCAGAAGCATTACATATTTTAAGCGGACATTTGAGCCATCAAATTGAGCACCATTTATTCCCAGATATTCCAGCGCGTCGTTATCGCCAAATGGCTCCAAAAGTTGAAGCTGTATGTAAAAAATATGGTCTAAATTATAACAATGCAAGTCTGGCTAAACAGTTTGGACAAGTGGTAGGCCGTATATTTAAATACGCTTTACCTTTTAAAAAATAAGTCAAAAAAAAGCCCTGAACTAATCAGGGCTTTTTTTTTAGAGAAACAAATTATTTAAACTGAATTGAACCGTTTGCATTCACAGTAATTTTAGACTCACCAGCTGCCATGTCTTGAGCTGGTGCAGCTTCGGCCATAGCAAATTTAGCCATGCTGGCACGCATTACAGGTTGAGGGAAATAATTATTTGTGTTCAGGTTTAGAGTGACCAAAGTATATTGGTTTTTATTCCAAGCTTGGGTCAACATTTGAGCACGTTGTTGGAAGTTTTTAGATGCTTCTACCATTAACTCATTTTCAACTTTTTTACGTTGTTCATCAGAAACCGTAAAATTAATCGATTGAGTTTGGAAGTTTTGCTGTAATTCGTTTACTAACTGGCTAGCAGCTTTAAAGTCTTTACTTTCAAGACGGATTTCAGCGCGGCCACGCCATTCTTTTAACTTATTGCTATCGTTATCGTAAATTGGATAAGTGCTTTGAGCACCAGTTTCCACTTTTACTTGTGGATATTTACGAGAAACATTAAGTGCCTGATTCATCAGCTGATTAATTTGGTTTGAAAGCTCGGCTGGTTGTTTGTTACTTTTTTCAATATATAAAGTTGCATGCATTTCATCATTAGAAACTTGGCGAGAAGCTTCCGCTTGTACATTTACAATATTGTAGTTCAAAGCATTGTCATCCTGAGCAAAAACTAAAGGGCTAAGGAGAGAACCTAAAAGAAGGGTGGATACGGCTAAAGTACGCATAAATTTTTCCTTTAAAAATTAATATAAATTTAATTTTTTTCATTAGGAAATGTTAAACATAACTTATGCATAACTTTTGCAGATTTTGTGGCGTATTTGTAATATTCAGATCAGGTTTTTTTAAATTTTGGTAAATATAAAGTCTTTAAAAATTAAAATCTTAAAATTAAAGTGTTTCAATGTAACTTAAAAAATCAAAGTAATATAAAAAAAGAATATTTTCTTTAGGTTGTCACATAGTATGATGATAATTCATCATAACTATTGGGATGATACATTTTTTCAATAAGATTAGATGAGTAAAGTACATAAAAGACGTTTTTTTTCTTGTAAAATTAGGTATCATCGCGCTCCTAGTTACAAGATATAAAATAAGTGTCTTTACTAGTTCTATAAAGCACCGAGTCAAAGGACCAATCGTCACCAGACTTATTTCTTTCTACCCCTATCAGAGATGGTAATCCGATATGAGCGTTACTTCCGTTAACCCTGCCACTAATGCTACTAACGAATATTATTTGACTCGCCAAAGTCAAATGGAATCAAATGTTCGTAGCTATCCACGTAAATTACCGTTAGCGATAGCGAAAGCACAAGGATGCTGGGTTACTGATGTTGAAGGTACACAGTACCTTGATTGTTTAGCTGGGGCAGGTACATTGGCTTTAGGTCATAATCATCCTGCGGTGATTCAAAGTATTCAAGATACATTGGCAAGTGGTTTGCCATTGCATACTTTAGACTTAACCACACCTTTAAAAGATGCATTCACTGAAGCATTGTTAGCATATTTACCTGGTGGTAAAGAAGAATATTGCTTGCAGTTCTGTGGTCCTGCTGGTGCAGACGCAACTGAAGCAGCAATCAAACTTGCTAAGACTTACACTGGCCGTAGTTCAGTGATCAGTTTCTCTGGCGGTTATCATGGTATGACCCATGGTGCACTTGCTATGACTGGTAACTTAAGTGCAAAAAATGCAGTTAACGGTTTAATGCCAGGCGTACAATTCATGCCATATCCGCATGAATACCGCTGCCCACTTGGTTTAGGTGGTGAAGCTGGTGTTGACGCTTTAACTTACTACTTTGAAAACTTTATTGAAGATGTAGAAAGCGGTGTAACAAAACCGGCTGCTGTTATTCTTGAAGCGATTCAAGGTGAAGGCGGTGTAGTTACAGCTCCAGTAAAATGGTTGCAAAAAATCCGTGAAGTGACTGAAAAGCACAACATCGTTTTAATTTTAGACGAAGTTCAAGCTGGCTTTGCACGTTCAGGCAAAATGTTTGCATTTGAACATGCAGGTATTGAACCTGATGTTGTTGTAATGTCTAAAGCAGTAGGTGGTGGTTTACCACTTGCAGTATTAGGTATTAAACGTAAATTTGATGCTTGGCAGCCTGCTGGTCACACGGGTACTTTCCGTGGTAACCAACTTGCTATGGGTACTGGTCTTGTCGTATTAAAAACGATTAGCGAACAAAATCTTGCTCAAAATGCGCAAGAGCGTGGTGACTTCTTACAAGCTGAATTTAAAAAATTAGCTCAAGAATTCCCATGTATCGGTAACGTACGCGGTCGTGGTTTAATGATCGGTGTTGAGATCGTTGACGAGCGTAAACCAGCTGATCGTATTGGTTCGCATCCTGCTGATTCACAATTAGCTGCTGCGATTCAAACTGCTTGTTTCAACAATAAATTATTGCTTGAAAAAGGTGGACGTAACGGTACGGTAATTCGTTTACTTTGTCCGCTAATCATCACTCAAGACGAGTGTGTTGAAGTAGTTGCTCGCTTTAAGAAAGCAATTGCAGAAGCATTGGTTGCAGTACGAGGCGCATAAGTATGGTGGATTTTGCAGAACATCGTAAAGCGTTACTCTGCAATGATGCACAATCCATTGCTGACTATGAGTCAGCAATGGGCGAAGCGGTAAAAGCCGTTTCAGCATGGTTGCAAAATGAAAAGATGTACACTGGTGGTAGCATTAAAGAATTGCGTTCAGCAATTTCTTTCCAACCTTCAAAAGAAGGTATGGGTGTACAAGAATCTCTTCAACGTATGATTGAGCTTTTCTTGAATAAAAGCTTGAAAGTACATCATCCACATTCATTAGCACATTTACACTGCCCAACCATGGTGATGAGCCAGATCGCGGAAGTGTTAATTAATGCAACTAACCAGTCTATGGACTCATGGGATCAAAGCCCAGCGGGTTCATTAATGGAAGTTCAGCTCATTGATTGGTTGCGTCAAAAAGTGGGTTATGGTTCTGGTCAGGCAGGTGTTTTCACCTCTGGCGGTACTCAATCTAACTTGATGGGTGTGTTACTTGCTCGTGACTGGTGCATCTCGAAAAACTGGAAAGACGAAAATGGTAATCCATGGTCTGTACAGCGTGATGGTATTCCTGCCGATGCAATGAAAAACGTCAAAGTCATTTGTTCTGAAAATGCACATTTCTCTGTGCAAAAGAACATGGCAATGATGGGCATGGGCTTCCAGTCAGTTGTAACTGTTCCTGTGAATGAAAATGCACAGATGGATGTAGATGCTCTCGAAAAAACGATGGCGCATCTTCAGTCTGAAGGTAAAGTTGTTGCTTGTGTCGTTGCGACAGCAGGTACAACCGATGCTGGTGCAATTGACCCATTGAAGAAAATCCGTGAAATTACCAATAAATATGGTTCATGGATGCATATCGATGCGGCATGGGGCGGTGCATTAATTCTGTCAAATGACTATCGTGCAATGCTTGATGGTATTGAGTTGTCTGACTCGATTACCCTCGACTTCCATAAGCATTATTTCCAAAGCATTAGCTGTGGCGCGTTCTTGTTGAAAGATGAAGCGAACTATCGTTTCATGCACTACGAAGCTGAATACTTGAACTCTGCTTATGATGAAGAGCACGGTGTACCAAACCTTGTGTCTAAGTCATTACAAACGACTCGTCGTTTTGATGCATTGAAATTGTGGATGACAATCGAATCACTAGGTGAAGACCTTTATGGTTCAATGATTGACCATGGTGTAAAACTTACTCGTGAAGTTGCAGATTACATCAAGGCAACTGATGGTTTAGAACTTTTAGTTGAACCACAGTTTGCTTCGGTATTATTCCGCGTTGTTCCACAAGGCTATCCAGTTGAGTTTATCGATAGCTTGAACCAAAACGTAGCGGACGAATTGTTTGCACGTGGTGAAGCAAATATCGGTGTAACAAAAGTTGGTAATGTACAGTCATTGAAAATGACAACATTAAGCCCTGTTGTGACATTTGAAAACGTTAAAAACCTTTTAGGTCAAGTATTGGCTGAAGCTGACCGCATTAAAGATGCAATTGCTTCTGGTAACTATGTACCACCAATTGACTAATTGAGTTGATAACAAAAAAAGCTCGGTTTATTACCGAGCTTTTTTATTGCAGATTGTTTTTATTTGGATTGTGTATGAAGAAAAGAATACATGCACAAATCATGCATATTTTCACAAAACAAAAATAATTATGCATGATTTATGGGGAGCAAATTTCTTATTGTATTGGTATGTTCCCGATATTTTGGGTCGCATTGATATATCAATATCGTACTCACTTTAAATAATCCCGCTTTAACTGAAAAAAGTAAGTGGCTGTAATTACAATTAAGACAAGGAAGAAGAAATGCAACAAGCGAATATGTTCAATGAATTTAAACTCATTATTGGCGGTCAACTTTGTTCAGGTGAACAAGGTGAACTAGAAATTCTTAACCCTGCTACTGGCTTAACTGCTGCACGTTGTGCAAAAGCATCGGTTGCGCAAGTCAATCAGGCAGTGAGTGCTGCTAAACAAGCATCTAAAGCTTGGCAACAAGTCTCGCACGAAGAGCGTAAGTCAATCTTGAACAAGATTGCAGATGGCATTGAAAAGCATGCTGAAATGCTCGCGGAGCTGGTTGTGCTTGAACAAGGTAAGCCATTGGCGCTTGCACAAATGGAAGTGCAGGGTGCAATTGGCTGGACGCGTTATGCGGCTGCAATGGATTTACCTGTAGAAGTAATTGAAGACAGTGAAACTAAGCGTATCGAGCGCCATCGCCAACCATTAGGTGTAGTGGCTTCAATTACGCCATGGAACTGGCCACTGATGATTGCAGTTTGGCACATCATGCCTGCATTGCGTGCGGGTAACGTTGTGATCAGCAAACCTTCTGAATACACACCACTCTCAACTTTACGTTTATGTGAAATCATTCAGCAAGAAGTCCCTGCTGGTGTTATTTCAATTGTGGTTAGTGCTGGTGAGATTGGTGAAGCATTATCTTCTCATCCTGATGTACAAAAAGTTGTATTTACGGGTTCAACTCGAACAGGCCAACACATTATGGCTGGTGCAGCTCAGCAGCTAAAACACTTAACTTTAGAACTTGGTGGTAATGACGCTGGTATTGTATTACCAGATGCAAATATTGATGAAATTGCAGCTAAGATTTTTAATATGGCATTCTTAAACGCTGGTCAAACATGTGCTGCGTTAAAGCGCTTATACGTGCATGAAAGCCAATATGAAGCTTTATCTCAAAAACTAGCTGATATTGCCAACGCCCAAGTTGTGGGTGATGGAATGGCATCTTCTACAACATTTGGCCCAGTACAAAACCAAATGCAATATAACAAAGTGAAAGCACTTATTGCTGATGCTATTTCTCAAGGTGCAAAAGCGCTGTCTGGGCAACAACAATTACCGGAGCAGGGCTATTTTATTGCACCAACTATTTTGACTGAAGTTTCTGATTCTTGCCGCGTGGTCCAAGAAGAGCAGTTTGGTCCAGTGTTGCCTGTTTTAAAATATACCGATATTAACGATGCTATTGCTCGTGCCAATGACAGTGAGTTTGGTTTAGGTGGCTCAATTTGGTCTTCTGATATTAAAGCCGCTCAGACTTATGCTAGTCAGCTTCAATGCGGAACTGTTTGGATTAATACCCATGCGGAGGTTCTGCCTCATGCACCTTTTGGTGGCTGGAAAATGTCTGGCCTAGGTGCTGAATTTGGTCTGGAAGGCTTGCTTGAAAATACGATTGGGCAAACGGTTCATATCAGTAAAGTCTAAATATTAATTTTAAGGCGGATCTAGTATCCGCCTTTTTATTTTCACTTTTAAGAGTGAAAAGCTGAGTTATTTTATTGAGAGTGATGATAGCTCATGCTTTTAGGTTTGATTAAAAAATGATTCTGTTCTTTAATTTTTTTAAGAACGATGTAAGACTTTATGTGCCCAATAAAATTATAAGAAAGTAATCTTTCAGTCACAAATTGAGAAAGCTGTTCTAAGTTTTCTGCAACAACTTTTAAAATAAAATCTGCATCACCACTAATTGAAAATGCGTCCTGAATGTTGTCTTCAGCTTCAATGAGTTCTTGAAAAGCCTGCTGTGATTTTGCCTCGTGTGTTCTTAGATTAATATGTATCATCGCTGTAACTTCCAGTCCTAGCGCCTGCTGCTGGATGCGCGCAGTGTAGCCTAGAATTATCCCTTTTTGCTCAAGTAGCTGCCTTCTTCTTGAACATTGCGAAGCAGATAAGCCAATTAAATCGCCTATTTCCTGATTAGTGAGCCGTCCATTCTTTTGTAGTGCCTGAATGATTTGCCAGTCGAACTTATCCATTGCATAAAATCCTTTTATGATACACAAATCATGTATTTTTATTAAAATGCGTTTTCATTATGCACGAAATCTAAAAGATAGATGAAATATTATTTTTCTATGGAATAAAAATTGGTCTCAAAGGATATAGAGCAATGTTCATAGAAATCGGTGACTTTTTAAATCTTCGTTTAAAACAAATGGGTATCCAACATCTCTTTGGTGTACCTGGTGATTTTAACCTCTCATATCTAGAACAAGTTGAAGCAGACCCACAACTCGAATTTATTGGAAATTGTAATGAATTAAATGCTGCCTATGCAGCAGATGGCTATGCACGAATTAACGGTTTTTCTGCCTTGGCAACTACTTATGGTGTAGGTGACTTAAGTGCGATTAATGGCATCGCAGGTGCCTATGCAGAAAATGTACCTCTTATTCATATCTCAGGTATTCCGCCTTTACATGCGGTTCAAAAGGGCACACTAATACACCACACGCTTGTCGATGGTAACTACGACAATATTATGAACTGTATGAAAGAGTTCACAGTTGCCCAAACACGTTTAACTCCAGCAAATGCAGCTTTTGAAATTGACCGTGTATTACGCCAGTGTTTCCTTGAACGCCGTCCTGTACACATTCAACTACCAGGCGATATTACTCACGTTAAAATTGAAGTATCTGAGCGTCCGCTTGACTTAAGCTACCCAGCTATTGAACCTGAATTATTGCAGAGTGTGGTAAGCAAACTTTGTGACATTATTGCAAATGCTCAAAGCCCAGCACTTCTTATTGATAATGAAGCTTCAGTTTTTGGTGTAACTTCACTTTTAAATGATTTGTCTCAAAAATGCTCAATTCCATTTGCAGGGATGAATACTGCAAAAAATATTATGGATGAAGGCTCACCTCGTTACATTGGAACTTATGTGGGTGGGGCAAGCCAACCGCATGTGAAAAATATCATTGAACAATCTGACTGTTTAATTGGTGTTGGTGCACGTTTTACCGATGTAGGCTCAGCTGTATTTACTCATCAAATTGAGACCAAAAACTACATCGAAATTAAATCTTATGGCCTAAATATTTTTGGTCAGGATTTTCCGGGTATTGAAATTGGACAATTACTTGTCGAGCTAAATAAAAAAGTTGCGCCACGTAAATCAACAACACCTCTTCTTGAAAAACAACCTCAGAAAGTAATTGAAGCTCCAGCTCAACAAAAGCTAAGCCAAGATGTGCTTTGGAATTACATTTCAGGGTTCTTAAAAGAAGATGATGTGATTATTGGTGAGGTAGGAACATCAAACTCTGCTTTGTCAGGTATCAAACTTCCTGCTACAGCTAAATATATTGCTCAGCCGCTTTGGGGTTCTATT
Organism: Acinetobacter sp. AOR18_HL; assembly: GCF_027855145.1. Classification (NCBI taxonomy): domain Bacteria; kingdom Pseudomonadati; phylum Pseudomonadota; class Gammaproteobacteria; order Moraxellales; family Moraxellaceae; genus Acinetobacter; species Acinetobacter sp. AOR18_HL. The sequence continues at coordinate 40,894 of NZ_JAKTIG010000085.1, read as the reverse complement.
GGTTATACCTTGCCAGCTTTACTTGGTAGCTTGCTGGCAGCTCCTGAACGCCGTCAAATTTTATTTATTGGCGATGGTTCTTTCCAGCTTACGGTACAAGAGCTTTCTACAATTATCCGTCATGGTTTAAAACCAATCATTTTCTTGCTGAACAATGGCGGCTATACCATTGAGCGCTTAATTATGGGTGAAAACGCGGCCTATAACGACGTGCAAAACTGGAAATACACTGAAATTCCTGCGGTATTTAACGGTAAAAAAGGCCATACAACTTATGTGGTTGAAACCGCTGGCCAGCTCAAGAGCGTTTTAGAAAATGTTCAGCAAAATGATCAGTTAACTTTCATTGAATTAAAACTACCAGCAATGGATGCGCCGGTAAGTTTGAAAAAATTTGCTTCTGTGATTGCTCGTTTTGACTACGGTGATCGCGGTTACGAAATTTTAAAGGAGCGTTCCCAACCGATTAAATGTAAGGATGCAATCTCTTTTTAAATAGAAGACAGGACAAGTCTTCTCAAAAATTAAATGGACTCATATTAAAGCTACTTATTTCCGAAGGCCGGGTTCTGGCCTTCGGATATGGTGCTGAATAAAGGTGTACAGGAAGTGACACCAACATTGGAGATAATGTTATGGATGCAAACAATAAGCACGAGTTAAAACAAGGCTTATCCAATCGGCATATTCAACTCATCGCACTCGGAGGGGCGATTGGTACAGGATTATTCTTAGGTCTTTCACAAACAATTAAATTGGCTGGTCCTTCAATTTTATTAGGATATGCAATTGCAGGAATTATTGCCTTTTTAATTATGCGCCATTTAGGTGAAATGGTTGTTGAAGAGCCGGTCAGTGGTTCTTTTAGTTATTTTGCGAACAAATATTGGGGCAAAATGGCGGGTTTTATGTCTGGCTGGAACTATTGGGTATTATATGTACTCGTCAGCATGGCTGAATTGAGTGCGATTGGGACGTTTATACAGTTTTGGTGGCCTGAAATTCCGACATGGCTGACTGCTTTATTTTTCTTTATTTTAATTAACGGCATTAACTTGGTAAATGTCCGCTTTTTTGGGGAATCCGAGTTCTTATTTTCCTGCATTAAAATTGTTGCCATTTTAAGTATGATTGGTTTCGGTGCTTATCTTTTACTTTCAGGCTCAGCAGGTCCGCAAGCGGGTGTTGCAAATTTATGGCAACACGGTGGTTTCTTCCCGCACGGGATTCACGGTTTTGTCATGGCTTTAGCTGTCATTATGTTTGCATTTGGTGGCTTGGAATTAATTGGTATTGCTGCAGCTGAAACGAAGAAACCTGAAACGACTATTCCTAAAGCAGTAAATCAGATTGTGTACCGTATTTTAATTTTTTATATCGGTGCAATCGGTATTCTTTTATGTCTTTATCCATGGAACATGGTGGCAGAAGGCGGCAGTCCATTTGTCATGATTTTCCAGTCACTCAATAGTAACGGTGTTGCGAACGTTCTGAACTTTGTGGTCTTGATTGCTGCTATTTCAGTTTATAACAGCTGTATCTATTGTAATAGTCGTATGTTGCATGGTTTGGCAGAGCAGGGTAATGCTCCTGCAATTTTGAAAAAAGTAAACAGTCGCGGTATTCCGGTTCCAGCAGCAGTTGTTTCTGCATCTATCACAGCAATATGTGTGGTCGTGAATTATCTGATTCCTGGTCAAGCTTTTCAGCTCTTCATGATGCTTGTGGTGGCTGCACTTGTTATTAACTGGCTCATGATTTCAGTGACTCATTTGAAGTTTACTAAAGCAATGAAATTGCAAAGACGCCAAACTAAATTCCAAAGTATTATGAGTCCTTGGAGTAATTATTTAACCATTAGCTTTGTATGCTTTATTCTTATTATTATGGCGATGACTCCAGATATGAGATTGGCAGTTATTTTAGGGCCAATCTGGCTTGCTGTTTTAGCTGTGATGTACTTCTTAAAATATCGTAAAAAAATGGTTGTTTTGCCAGAAGTACAATCGAATTGATCCTTTAAATTGACAATGATATTGCGGTTATCAGCCTTAAGGTTGGTAACCCTTTATCTCTTGTCATATTATTTTCATGTTACAAAGAAATTATTTTTTCTAGAAATTTTTAATAATAATTTTAATGACAGAAAATATTTAAATAATAAAATTAATAAATCACTAAATTACCGTTTTTTAATATATTTATAATACCTTTTGTTTTTATATTTTATAAAAAATAAAAATTTAATATTTTTAGTTAATGTCATAATATAGATTGATAGAGAAGGTAAAATAATCTCTATATTTAAAATAACTAATTGATAGTACATAAAAAATATTAATGTGACAGTTAACAATATCGAAATCATTAAAGCGTCATCATACTGTAACTTAATTGTCATATTTTCTATTCACAATGCAGCTATCGAAGAGCGTACAAGCACTCAACAAAAAGTGACGTACAACCTATTGCATTAATGAGAGAGAACAGAATGCGCTTAAATCCACGTCAAATCGCAATTGCGTTAGCAGTAACTGGGGCAGCTGTAACAACGACTGCAAATGCAGCTCGTGATACGATTCAAATTGCTGGTTCTTCAACTGTATTACCATTTGCCAGCGTTGTAGCTGAAGAGTTTGGTAATACTTTCCCTCAATTTAAAACTCCTGTAGTTGGTTCTGGCGGTTCTTCTGCTGGTTTGAAACAATTCTGTCAAGGTGTTGGCGATAACACGATCGACGTTGCTAACGCTTCTCGTAAAATTAAAAGCACTGAAATCGAAGCTTGTAACAAAGCTGGTGTAAAACAAATTCAAGAAATCAAAATCGGTTATGACGGTATTGTATTCGCGTCTAACTCACACAAAGCAGCTTATAAATTAAAACCTTACCATGTGTTTGCTGCTTTAGCTGCACAGTTACCATCAAAAGGTAAATTGGTTCCAAACCCATATACAAACTGGAATCAAATTGATAAAACACTTCCAAATGAACCGATTACTCTTGTAATCCCTGCATCTAACCACGGTACTCGTGAAGTTTTCCAAGAGAAAATGGTTGAAGCTGGTTGTGAAGCATATGAATACTTCAAGAGCTTAGATAAAGATGCTCAGAAGAAAGCATGTTCTACTTTCCGTAAAGATGGCCGTGTAATTGAAATCGCTGGCGACTATACAGAAACATTAGCGCGCTTAAAAACTTCTCCAAGTGCTGTAGGCGTGTTTGGTTTAAGTTTCTATGACATGAACCGTGACAAGTTACGTGTAGCAACAGTAAACAACGTTGTTCCATCTGAGAAGACAGTATTGAATGGTACATACCCTGTATCTCGCCCATTGTACTTCTACGTGAAAGGCGAACACTTAAAATCAGTTAAAGGCTTACCGCAATATGTAGAATATTTCGTAAGCAAGAAAGCAACTGGTAAAGGTTCTAAAGCTGAGCGTGATGGTTTAATCGCGATGTCTGATGCTGAACGTGCAAAAGTTTTGGCTGACTTTAAAGCAGGTAAAACTGTTAAATAAGTTAGTTTGAATGAAGGCTGGTGATCTTAAGAGTTCATCAGCCTTTTTGTCTAACTTGTTTTTCCAAATTATGACAATTGAGAAAACAGTGGAGAGTACATGAATCTGCTACTTATCGGTGTGTTGTTAGCCCTCGTGGCAATTGCATATCAACTTGGGCTGAGAAAGAGCCGTAACATAGCAGGTAAGGGAAGCAACTCGGCGACGTTACATTCTCGTCCTGGTTATTATGGCGCACTGGTTGGTCTTTGGTGCGGTATCCCTGCTTTTTTAATTTTGATCATTTGGAACTTGGTTGAACCAAGTATTTTAAATCATATTATTTTTAATAATATTCCGGCGTCTGTAAGTGCTTCTCTTGATGAAGCGGGTAGAAGTGTATTGGTTGATCGTGTTCAATCAATTGCTTCAGGTTTTGGGGTGAGCGATAAACCGGCAGCCTACGAATTAGCTGCTGCTCAACAGTTTGCAAAATTTCAAACCATTGGCTCTTTTGCCAAATTTGCTGTTGTAATTTGTGCTGCTTTATTGGGGTTGGTTTGGGCAAAGAAAAAAATCAGCCAACAATATCGTGCTCGTAACCAAGTTGAACGTGCCATTAATGTTGGTTTGATTTTATGTTCTGGTGTTGCGATTTTAACAACCATCGGTATCGTTATGTCGATGTTTGGTGAAGCAATGCACTTCTTCCGTTTTGTCAGTCCAATGGACTTTTTCTTTGGTACAGAATGGAATCCGGGCTTTAGTACTTCTGGTAATGCTGAAGGCAGTTATGGTTTATTGCCATTGCTATGGGGTACGCTCATGGTCAGTGGTATCGCTCTACTCGTTGCTGTACCAGTTGGATTAATGATCGCAATTTATTTAGCTGAATATGCTTCACCATGGTTCCGCTCATGGGCAAAACCAACAATTGAAGTCTTAGCTGGTATTCCAACAATTGTTTATGGTGTATTTGCCATGATGATTATTGGGCCATTCTTTAAAGCAGCGGGTGCATATGTTGGTTTAGAGATTAATGCGACGAGTGCTTTAACTGCTGGCTTTGTAATGGGAATTATGATTATCCCGTTTGTGTCATCTTTGTCAGATGACATTATTACTCAAGTCCCGCGTGCACTACGTGACGGTTCTTTAGGACTTGGTGCGACTAAGTCTGAAACAATTCGTCAAGTCGTATTACCGGCAGCTTTACCGGGTATTACAGGCGCTTTCTTATTGGCAGTCTCTCGCGCTGTTGGGGAAACCATGATTGTGGTTTTAGCAGCAGGGAACAGTCCACTTTTACACGCAAATCCATTTGAAGCTGTTTCGACAGTGACAGTAACTATTGTAAAACAGTTGACTGGAGATACAGACTTCTCAAGTCCACAAGCATTGGTTGCATTCGCGCTAGGTTTAACACTATTTGTTATTACCTTGGGATTAAATATTGTAGCACTGTACATTGTGCGTAAATACCGTGAGCAATACGAATGAGTACATCAAATACATCGTCTCCTATGGATCAGAACGTATTTGATCCGAAAACTGCTGCCGAAACACGTGAACGACGTAAACAGGTTATTGAAAAATCCTTAGCTAAACGTCATCGTAAAGAAAAAGCTTTCCGTTTTGCGGGTTTCTCGGCAGTCATTATTGGTCTTGCATTCGTTGCTCTCTTGTTCGGTAGTATTTTGGCAAAAGGTTTACCTGCTTTTTGGCAAACCAGTATGAATGTTCCAATTCACTTTGACCCTAAAGTGATTGATGCAGGACCAGTACCTGTACGTACTCAAGGTGAAACACCTGCACATTACCAAGAACGTTATGTTGATTGGCAAACTAAAATGGGTATTGTCGATTGGGATGGCATCATTGTAAATGGAATGATTGCTAAAGATCCTGCACTTGCATCGCAACGTGACTACCTAAGCAGCTTATATGCAAGCTCGGAAGCTTATCGCCTCCGTGATATGGTTTTTGCAGATCCATCACTCATTGGTAAAAAAGAAAATATTACCTTCTTGGGTGATGCGAACGTCGATGTTTGGTTAAAAGGTAATATTGATCGTTCATTACCAGATGATCAGCAACAACTCGATCCAGAAGTGCGTAAGCTTGCAGATGACTTAAAAGCAAAAGGCGTTCTTGAAAGTACATTTAACTTGAACTTATTTAAGAACCCTGACTCACGTAGTTCTCCAGCAATTAGTGGTCTTGCAGGTGCATTCATGGGTTCATTATTCATGATGCTCATCGTGATCATCATTGCGATCCCAATTGGTGTTGCCAGCGCAATCTATCTCGAAGAGTTTGCTCCAAAAAATGTTCTTACCGACATTATTGAAGTTAACATCAATAACCTTGCTGCTGTTCCTTCAATTGTATTTGGTCTACTCGGTGCTGCAATTTTCATTGGCTGGATGCATTTGCCTTTATCAGCTCCGTTGGTGGGTGGTTTGGTTTTAAGCTTAATGACACTACCAACAGTCATCATTACCACACGCGCTTCATTAAAAGCAGTGCCACCTTCTATTCGACAAGCGGCACTTGGTTTGGGAGCTTCTAAGTTCCAAACGATTTTCCATCATGTTTTACCGTTGGCATTACCGGGCATTATGACAGGTGCAATTATTGGTGTTGCACATGCGCTTGGTGAAACCGCACCTTTACTTTTAATCGGGATGAGTGCATTCGTTGCAAGTATTCCATCAACTCCATTTGATCAAGCAACTGCTTTACCTGTACAGGTTTATTTATGGCAGGGTAATGAGTTGCGTAACTTCTTCGAAGGCCGTACTGCTGCTGCGATTATCGTACTACTTGCATTAATGATTGGTTTAAACAGTCTTGCAATTTGGTTACGTAAAAAGTTCGAAGTGCGTTGGTAATAGAGGATAAATCATGAATACTATTGATATTACGAATTCCTTAGAAAAGGATAAGTTAGTGAATACTGAACAATCTCAATTTACAGATAAATCGCTGAATCATGGCACTTCGTATGTTTCGCATTTTGAACCACATACTTCAAAAAAGCAGAACTCAAACGAAATTAAAATTAGTGCACAAGATGCCCATGTTTATTATGGTGATTTTGAAGCTATCAAGGGTATTGACCTAGATATTTATCAAAATGAAGTGATCGCATTTATTGGTCCTTCAGGTTGTGGTAAATCAACGTTTCTTCGTACGTTAAACCGTATGAACGATACGATTGATGGTTGCCGCGTAACAGGTAAAATTACCCTCGATAACCACAATATTTATGACCCAAATCTAGACGTTGTATTATTGCGTGCTCAGGTTGGTATGGTGTTCCAAAAGCCAAACCCATTCCCTAAATCTATTTTTGACAACGTGGCTTATGGTCCTAAACTTCACGGATTAGCACGTGATAAATATGACCTAGAAGAAATTGTTGAAAATAGCTTACGTAAAGCTGGTTTGTGGGATGAGGTTAAGGACCGTTTGAACCAGCCAGGTACAGGTTTATCAGGTGGTCAGCAACAACGTTTATGTATTGCACGTACCATTGCTGTTAGTCCTGAAGTAATTTTAATGGATGAGCCGTGTTCTGCACTCGATCCAATTGCAACAGCAAAAGTAGAAGAACTCATTTCTGAATTGTCGAATCAATACACAATTGTGATTGTGACTCACTCAATGCAACAAGCGGCACGTGTTTCTGATCGTACTGCTTATTTCCATTTAGGTGATTTAATTGAAGTCAACTCAACTGAAAAAGTCTTTACTCAACCTGACCATCAGTTAACGGAAGCGTATATTACTGGTCGCTTCGGTTGATTAATAAACAATAAAAGAAAAAGAGCCATGTGCTCTTTTTTTTATTTTATAAATGAAAATGACTCTATTTTGCAAAATCGCTATTGAATTTTAATCAAAAGGACCACATCTTAAGGCTATAAAGATAAACTTATGAGCTTAGAATTTTATGTTATTCCATTTGCCTAAACTCCCTGCGGAAATACGTGTCAGCCATTTAAATGCACGTGTCAATGAACAGAGAAAAAAAATTGCGCAAACTACAGCAAGCCGTTTAGAACTTTTACAATTAGCTCAACAACTTGCTAAAGAAGCTAAAATTCGCCGTAAAAATAATCAGAAGATTTTTGTTTTAGATTTCAAAGGTGATATTCAAGCTTCGGCAGTTGAAAACTTGCGTGAAGAAATTACCCTGATTTTAGCAACTGCTAAAGCAGGACGTGATCGTATCGTAGTTCGTCTTGAAAGCCCAGGTGGTATGGTGCATGGTTATGGTCTAGCAGCAGCTCAGTTGGTGCGTTTACGCGATGCAGGTTTTCATTTAACAATTTGTGTTGATAAAGTCGCTGCAAGTGGTGGCTATATGATGGCATGTATTGCAAATGAAATTATTGCAGCGCCGTTTGCTATTGTGGGTTCAATTGGTGTGGTTGCTCAAGTTCCAAACTTTAATCGCCTTTTAAAAGAACACAATGTGGATTTTGAGCTTTACACAGCAGGGCAGTATAAGCGTACTGTAACTATGTTTGGTGAAAATACGCCTGAAGGTAAAGCGAAGTTCGAAGAAGAGTTGCAACAAACTCATGTCTTATTTAAGCACTTTGTAGAAAAATATCGCCCACAGCTTAATGTTGATAAGGTAGCGACAGGTGAGCATTGGTATGGTGAAGATGCTCTAGATTTGAACCTTGTTGATAAATTACAAACATCTGATGAGTACTTATTAGCTTTATTGCCGCAACATGATGTGTATGTCATTAATACACGTAAGAAAGCGACTTTAGGTGAAAAGCTGGGTTTACAAGCAGCGCAAATGGCCGATAGTTTGATTCCTACTGTAATCGGCAAAGTCATGGAAAGCCTAGCAAAAGCGAACACGATGCTTGTACAGGTACGTGATCCAAAACTATAAGTTTATCTAATTCAAATGTTATAAAAGACCAGCTTAAATGCTGGTTTTTTTATAAAGTTAATATTCAAAATTGTCTTATTAAATACGCTTAGATTTTTAATGGAAAGTAAAAAATAAATATTGATAAATATAATTTTTGAATTGTGATAAACACATGGTTTTGATATTTTAAACAACAATAAAATAGCTTTTAAATGAAATATTTAAAAAGTTAGACATTTAAAAATATAACTGAAATTTAGGACAGGAAATAATGACAAGAATAATTGTAGCATCCAAAGAGGGTTTGGACGTTCTGCAAGATGGTCAGCTCAATAAGGTCGTGTTAAGTAAACCTTCTATTATTCAAATTGGTGTAAGTCAAAAAGATATAGCATCGGTGGAAAAACAAGGTGGAAATCTAGTCGTCCATTTAAAAAATGGAGAGACTATTGTCTTAGAAAATTTCTTTAATGAAGTAACGAATACAACAGAACATTCACTTGTTCTTCCGACTGAACATGGAAAATTTGTTGAAGCACAATTTGACGCTCAGGGTAAGGTGATCGACTATACAGGTTTAAACCATGTCACAGATTTAGCCTATACCAGCACGAGCCAACCAGCTTCGACAATGGCAGTTGATGATTCCCCAACTTTTTCGATGGGTAATGTGCTAAAAGCAGGTTTGGCTGTTTTAGCTGCTGAAGGTTTATATCTTTGGGCTTTTGATAATGATGACAAAGATGACTCGCCTGTTAATGTTCCAACCACTGCGAAACCAACAGAAGTAAAACTTGCAGATGATGCTGTTACGGTCACAGGTAAAGCCGAAGCTAATGCAAAAATTTATATTAAAGATTTAAGTGGAAATGTGATTGCTTCAGGTAACGCAGATGCAAGTGGTAATTTTACGATTAAGCTAGATAAACCTTTGACAGATGGAAATAAATTAAATGTTTCTGCTCAAAATGAAGGTGGTAAAGAGTCTAGTGCTTATTCTATTACAGGTCCCAAAGACACAATTGCTCCAGATGCCCCACGCGCCCAGTTAAGTGAAGATGGTTCAATCTTAGATGGTAGAACTGAACCAAATGCAAAAATCACTGTTTATGATGCTAGTGGTAATGTACTAGGCACTGTAACTGCAAATAAAGATGGTATTTTTTCTTTAAAGCTTACTCCACCATTGACGAGTGACGCGGGTGGAAAAGTTATAGCTGAAGATGCTGTAGGCAATAAATCTGAACCAACTAAAATTATTGCCGGAAAGGATACTTTCGCTCCGGATGTACCTTTAGTTGAAGTTAATAAAGAAGGTACCACAGTCGAAGGACAAACTGAGCCTAATGCAAAAGTTCAGATAAAAGATGCTGATGGTAAAGTGATTGGAACTGGTACCGCAAACGCACAAGGTGAGTTTCAAATCACGCTTTCGCCTGCATTAAAAGAGTCCCAAAAGGCAACAGTTGTTGTTGAAGATGCAGCAGGTAATACCTCTAAGCCTTTAGAAATTAAAGCTGGCTATGATACTATTGCACCGGATAAACCTACAGCCCAAATTAATGCTGATGGCACAACAGTAACAGGAACTGCCGAAGCTAATGCAAAAATACAAATAACAATAGGTACTAAGGTTATTGGTAGTGGAGTAGCTGATGCGGATGGGAAATTTACAATTACGATTTCACCCGCTTTAACTGTTAAAGATAAGGCCTCTGTATCTGCTATAGATACCTCTGGCAATAGTTCTGTAGCTCTGGAAATCAATGGTACAAAGGATACGCCTCCTGATAAACCGAGTTTTAAGGTATATGATGATAATGGGACCGCTATAAAACAAATCCTTGCTAACTCTGAAACAGATGATGCGACCCCAAAATTTACTGTCAAAGCTGAATCCAATGCGACCTTGACCATTTACGATAACGGAGTAGCAATTTCAATTATTAAAATAGGTCAAGTAAATGCTAGTGGTGAGTGGTCATTTACACTTGATAAAACTTTAGCCATTGGTAAACATACTATTACCTTAATGCAAACCGATGAGGCAGGGTTTACCAGTGAAGTGAGTTTACCTTTTACGTTTGACGTGGTCGCTCCAAAGGTTGCGAGTTTAAGTGAGGTAGCTGTTGATACTGCTCATACAGAAACTGTATCTGTTGCTGATAGTGTTGGGTTAAACACATTAAAGTTAGTACAAAGCACAACAAATGAAACGGATAGCCAGCAGCAGAAATCTTTGCCATTAGATTATTTGTTAAAAAGCTCTACATCTAGTGAACCAGACCCAATTGAAACTCTTTTATCTTCAGCGGCATTAAAGCCTACTCAGGTAAATGATCAGAGTGATATAACTACGAACGCTAGTAATATTACTCCCAATCTTGAGCATGTTTTGCCTGATACGACTTCTTCGGTTTTACAAAGCCTTTTAGAACAAACCTATCCTGTTGTCTAAAGTGATCTTAAAAAAAAGCGCTCATTGAGCGCTTTTTTATTTATGAGTTATTTGTTTTAGATGGAATCATGAGTGCAAGAAGTCCATAGAAAATTGCACCAATGGTCGCTAACAGCATATCTTTATGGGCATCCCACATATCGCCTTGTTGCCCATTATAATTTTCGGCTTCTTCGGGAGATAATCCGATAGCAATTGCCCATTCAATAAGTTCATATAAAACACTTGATGCCATGACAAATTGAACCACTAGCAAAAATAGACTGAATGGCTTTACTGATGGTAACCACACCTGAAACACGCGATAAGTAAGAGGGTAGAGAAAAATACCATAGGCAAGATGAACCAAACGATCATACATATTACGGGACCAACCCATGTATTGATCTAAGTTAAAATTGAATGCTTGTTGTATCCAATCATTGTATGGAACGTATGAATACAGGTAATGTGCACCAACAATATGGATGAGCAAAAACAGCAGATAGAAAGTAAAACTTAAAAAATCGAGTCCAATCTTCTTAAAAATAACAAAGAGCAAAATCAACATAAACACAGTGCCCGCTTGGTGAAGTAAATAGGCTTCAAATTCAAGAGGCTGAATAGCTGAAATAACAATCGCAATCAAAAGCAAGCCAAGAGCAATATAGTGTTTAAGTTTAAATTGTTTTTCGTTCATTTTATGAAGTCTTTATTGTGATTTATATGAGTGTAATAAAAAAGCGAAGCCTAAGCTCCGCTTTTTGTAAACTTTTTAATTAAATTTTGCTAATTAAATCGTTAATTTGTTTCGCTTGTTCAGCTGCATTACCTGTATAAGTTGCAGGAGTAAGTTCAGCTAAACGCGCACGTTCTTCGCTTGGTACTTGAGAAAGTTCATCACCATTTACGAAATTAACCATCATGTCACGAGTCATTGCTTGACCACGAGTTAATGCTTTTAACTTTTCGTATGGTTTTTCAATGTTGTAGCGACGCATTACAGTTTGAATTGGTTCAGCTAAAACTTCTTGAGCTTGGTCTAAATCTTCATTTAAACGGTTTGCATTTAACTCAAGTTTACCAACACCTTTTAAGCACGCATCGAAAGCAATTAAGCTTTGTGCAAAACCAACACCCATATTACGTAATACAGTTGAGTCAGTTAAGTCACGCTGCCAGCGTGAAATTGGTAATTTTTCACCTAAGTGAGCCAATACTGCATTTGCAATACCTAAGTTACCTTCAGAGTTTTCAAAGTCAATTGGGTTAACTTTGTGTGGCATGGTTGATGAACCAACTTCGCCTTCTTTCAATTTTTGTTTGAAGTAACCTAAAGAGATGTAACCCCATACGTCACGGTTAAAGTCGATTAAAATCGTATTGAAACGACGTAACGCATCAAACAACTCTGCCATGTAATCATGTGGTTCGATTTGAGTTGTATAAGGGTTGAATGTTAAACCTAAAGATTCAACAAAAGCTTGTGCATGAGCAGCCCAATCAACATCTGGATAAGCAGAAAGGTGAGCATTGTAGTTACCTACAGCACCATTGATTTTGCCAAGTAACTCAACGTTTTCAAATTGTTTGATTTGACGAGCTAAACGGTATGCCACGTTCGCCATTTCTTTACCCAAAGTTGTTGGGCTAGCAGTTTGACCGTGTGTACGAGACAACATTGGCTGTTCAGCGTGAGTCGTTGCCAAAGCAGAGATCGCATTAAGGATTTGCTTCATGCTTGATACTAAAACTTCACGACCATTTTTAAGCATAAGCGCATGAGACAAGTTGTTGATGTCTTCAGAAGTACATGCAAAGTGAATGAATTCACCCGCATTTTGTAATTCAGCGATACCAGCAATTTTCTCTTTTAAGAAATACTCAACTGCTTTAACGTCATGGTTAGTCGTACGTTCAATCTCTTTAATACGATTTGCATCTTCTTCAGAGAAGTTGCTAACAATTGCATCTAAAGCTGCATTTGTTTCGTTTGAAAAAGGTGCAACTTCAACAATTTCCGGACGGTTAGAAAGTGCTTGTAACCAACGCACTTCTACAGTGACACGAGCATGGATTAAACCAAACTCAGAAAGAAAAGGGCGTAGCGCATCACATTTGCTGGCATAACGTCCATCTAATGGTGATAGTGCGGTTAAAGCGTTCATAACGATTCCTTAATGTTGGAATAAACATAAAACTAAAAAATCTCGTTTATAGTCTTAAACGACTTGGTACTGTAAACGAGCAAGTGCTTGAATATCCTGTAGCAATTTACGTTTGCTAAAAATCATGTTCCATGAACTACCGCCGAGTTGTCGCCATAAATGGGCCATTTGTAAGCCAGTAAACAGACAAGCACGGATGCGGTTAGTATGGTTGGTATCTTTAAATGCTTCTGCATTACCACGAACTAAAATGCGTGGGTTAATCTGGCCAGCCGTATCAACATAAGTTTGCGCCAAATTGGCTAAAATGCTTGGGTGTAGGTAGTTATTATCAAAAAAAGACAGCTGTTTTAAAATTTTCTGCTGAGCTTTTTCAATGATTGCGACATATTCAGGGTTGCTATAAACCTTTTTTTCTAGCTGTAAGAGCGACATCGCATAGGACATTGGCAATTTGGCCGTGCCCATTTTTGGAAGGCGAGACTTAGGCATGTTCGAAAAAGGTTGAGTAATACAATTTTCGAGTGTTTTAAGCCCTAAAGAAATATCTGCCAACTGATTAAAAAAATCTAAGGTTTGAACACCATTGTTGGCTGTAGGGCGAATATTTAAACTTGCTTTGATTAATAGTTCAAAATAGAAGTTACCACTTTCACCAATACTTTGCTGACCCGTCATGGCTGTCATATGGGTGAGCTGAGTGGCCTGAAATACCCCAGCCAAGGCAAGGGCACGGTTTTGGCGAACATTCAAGGCTTGTGATTGTTGAAATGGTAACTCCACCATGCCATTCATTCCCTTAAATAAAATTTGGTGTAGGGGCATTTGTATGGTGAATGACACCCCCGCCTAAGCAAACTTCATCTGAATAAAATACAACGCTTTGACCCGGTGTAACAGCACGCTGAGGTTCATCGAACTCAACGCGAACACCGTGTTCAGTGTTTTCATCAATAAAAATTGTACATGCCTGATCAGGTTGGCGATAACGCGTTTTAGCTGTACAGCGTAATCCTTCAACTGGAATATTTTGTTCACCAGCTACCCAGTCAATTGACTCACTCCACAGTTGAGTACTTTGCATGAGTGGATGTTCATGTCCCTGACCAACAACGAGGCGATTATTGGCCAGATCTTTATGTAGTACGAACCATGCACCTTCTGCTGCACCTTTCAAACCACCTAGACCAATTCCGCCACGTTGACCGAGCGTATAGTACATCAGACCGTGATGTTCACCAACTTCTTTACCTGTATCAAGTACAATTTTCCCAGGCTGAGCGGGTAAATATTGTTTAAGGAAGTCATTAAAACGACGTTCCCCAATAAAACAGATTCCTGTTGAGTCCTTTTTCTTGGCTGTAGCAAGATCAAGTTCTTCAGCAATTTTGCGAACTTCAGGTTTTTCGATTTCACCTACTGGGAATAATGTTTTATTAATTTCTCTACCATGAACAGCGTGCAAGAAATAGGTTTGGTCTTTATTGTTATCTACACCACGTAATAATGGTGCATATGCTTCGCCTTTAGAGTTATATGTAGTTTCACCACGGCGTGCGTAATGACCCGTTGCGATGAAGTCTGCACCTAAAGTCATGGCGTGATCTAAAAATGCACGGAATTTAATTTCTTTATTACATAAAATATCTGGGTTTGGTGTGCGACCAGCCGCATATTCAGCTAGGAAAAGTTCAAACACTCGATCCCAATATTCCATAGCAAAGTTTGCTGTATGCAGCTTAATACCGATTTTATCAGCTACTGCTTGGGCATCAGCTAAGTCTTCCATTGCCGTACAGTATTCCGTGCCGTCGTCTTCCTCCCAGTTCTTCATGAAAAGACCTTCAACTTGATAACCCTGTTGAAGTAAAAGTGCTGCAGAAACAGAAGAGTCTACACCACCAGACATACCGACGATGACACGTTGTTGCATAGGACTAGGCATCCAAATGAGAAGTTAATGAGGGAGAGAAGGGGTGCTCATAAATAAGCGATAAAGGATAATGGTGGCCTTTCATAGCATCTTCAACTGCTTTTAGCACAAGAGGACTGCGAGCACGGGCAGATTCTTTGAGTTCATCTGGTGTCATCCACACAGCAGCCACAATATCTGTGTCAAGTTGAGGATCACTTTCAACCTGAGTTACATGCGCTAGAAAACAGAAACGGTAATAGGTACGGTCCGGAAACATGGGCGGGGTATAAGTATAAATACCAAGCAAGGCATCAATTTCAACATGATGGCCTGTTTCTTCAAGTGTTTCTCGAATGGCAGCTTCTGTTAATGATTCACCACATTCCACATGACCAGCAGGTTGGTTAAATACTGTGTGTACAAAACCTTCGCTATGCTCTTCTACAAACAGATAGCGTCCGTCTTTTTCTACGACTGTAGCAACAGTGACATGAGGAGTCCACGCGGCCATAAAAAAGCACCATGATTTAAAAGACGTATAATACGAAATTTAGGGGTTTTTGGCTACGATAAGATTTTTATAGATTACAGTATTATTTTATAAATCTTTTTACTCATCAAGATTTGTTATTTGCCATGAATTATTAATGGAGTCTCTCTCAGCAGTTTGGCCGTAGTCAAGATCAAAAACTTCATTTAAGCTCGAATCTCTTAATATCATTTGTTCTAAGGCGACAAGACGAATATCTTCAGGTTCTTGATTACCTGTCAAAAATTGCCAATCTCCATCATGATCATGTACAACTCTTAAAATAGGTTGATTGAACTCCAGACACTGTCGAGTGGTGAAAACCCCTAAATTTTTGGCCTCTCTAAATTTAAAATCAGCATTTCGATCTAGTAAAGGCTGATCATAAATAAACTCTTCTTGATATCCATCTTCCCAAGGAAATTTGTCATTGCGATCAGTCCAGACTAATTGTAAAGCTGAGAATTTATTATGTTGGTAATAATTTAACGCCCCACCAAAATAATCATCAATATTCCTGAAGTCTACAGGTAAAAACTGAGCACGACTTTCTTTAAAAAACTGATCATCATAATCTTGATAGGAGGTAATTTTTTCGCCATTTTTAATTAGGTTTGCTACATCATTAATAATGAGATGAGCTAGATCCGTAGGTAATCCAAAACAAATAATTTCAGGATGCTGATAACTCTCATATAAACCCACACTGTAACTGAAAGAAGGTAAATAGTTCGTTGCACTAATTCCCATAACTTGTAATCCATATTTTTCAATATTGATTTTGATTTGGTTTATTAGCTCCTGTTCAGTAGGGCAACTAGGGGTATTATCTAAGCTCATTATTTATTTCTCAAAGGTTTCTTATTTTTGTAAGTGCAATATATGTATCAATTAAACTAAAAATAGCAAAGTTAGACTTCACTATTTTTATGATTATTTTGCACTTTTACATAATGTCTTGCTGAATAAGGAAGGAACGCCAGTTCTTTTTCAGTCAATGGCCGCACTTGTTGTACAGGGCTTCCTACATAGAGATAACCGCTTTTTAAGACTTTGCGAGGTGGAACTAAACTTCCTGCACCAATCATCACATCATCTTCAATAATTACGTCATCTAGAATAACGGTGTTGATTCCGACTAAAACACGGTTACCGATGGTACAGCCATGCAAAGTCACATGGTGTCCAACCGTTACATCTTCACCAATAATCAGAGGTGAACCATTCGGTTTGGCATCATTTTTATGGCTTACATGCAACATACAATGGTCTTGTACGTTACTGTTTTTGCCAATTTGAATACTATTTACGTCACCACGGATGACTGCAAAAGGCCAGACAGAAACATTTTCAGCTAAGCTAACGTCACCAACTACAACAGCCATTTCATCGATATAACATGTTTTATCTACTTGAGGGTGATGTTCAAGATAAGGACGAATGTTCTTTGCCATAAGTAGTATCAAAATAAAATTTAGTCGAATTATAAAATAAAAAAGCACTCAAGCTAAATAGCATGAGTGCTTAATTCAACTATTCTAAAATTAGAATAAGTTGCTGAAGAATTGCTTGATATGGTCGATTAAACGAGCAAAGAAACCTGCTTCTTCAACTGGCTTTAATGCAACTAAAGGTTTTTCAGCAATTACTTTGCCATCTAAGCTAGCAACAAGTTTACCCACAACTTGACCCTTTTGAAGTGGCGCATTTAGGTTAGGTTGAACGACTAATTGAGTTTTAATGCCATCAGCTTTACCTTTAGGCATAGTCACACTAAAGTTTTCCGCTAAACCGACTTGAACTTCATCTTCTTTACCAAACCAAACTTTTGCTTTTGCAAGAACTTGATTGGCTGGTTGAACATTTGCAGTTTCAAAGTTTGCAAAGCCCCAAGCCAGTAACGTACGAGTTTGGTCTGCACGTTCAGACATGCTTGGAGTACCAAAAATCACTGAAATTAAACGCATTGGACCGCGTTTACTAGAAGTAGTTAAGCAGTAGCCCGCTTCATCTGTATGACCTGTTTTTAAACCATCTACACTTGGGTCAGTGTAAAGCAAGGCATTACGGTTACCTTGTTTAATACCATTAAAAGTAAATTCTTTTTCAGAGTAAATTGGGTAGTATTTTGAACTGTCTTTAATAATATGTTGTGCTAACACAGCCATATCTTTTGCAGTAGAATAGTGGCCTTCAGCTGGCATACCAGTCGAGTTAATAAACTGGGTGTTTACCATGCCGATACGTTTTGCTTCCTGATTCATCATATGAGCAAACGTGCCTTCATTTCCGGCAATATGTTCAGCCATTGCTTTTGATGCATCATTACCTGACTGGATAATAATACCGCGGAGCATTTCTAGAACAGTCGCTGTCCCATTTAAAGGAACATACATACATGATTCAGAACTACTGCCTTTACACCATGCAGACTCGTTCATACGAACCTGCTCATTTTCAGTGAGTTCACCTTTTAATAATTTTTGTTCAATGATGTAACTGGTCATCATTTTTGTCATAGACGCAGGTGCAAGCTTTTCGTTTTCATTTTTAGAAGCGAGAATTTGTCCTGTCTCATAATCCATTAATACATAAGACTTATTATTTAATTCTGGCGGAGCTGATAAGACAGTTGCTGCATAAGAAAAACTTGGTAAGAGGAGTAGTGCAGCAATAGCGCTTTTTCGAGTCATTCTAGGTAATTCCAATATCTTGTATGAAGCAGAAGAGCCTAGCATTTTAGGATAAAGCAAAGCCGACTTCTACGGGAGAAGTCGGCTTTTTCAAACAGTATTGTAACTCAAGAGTTTTTTACTAATTTAGTTTTGCGATTGATATGCTTTCACGTCTTGGCAAACTAATGTGTTTTGTTCATCACCAGCAGCTTTCGCATCGCTACGTGCTTCTTTTAAGTATTTCTTGAAAGCTTTGTCTTTACTACGTTTTTCTAATGCAGAAACAGCATCAGTTTCATTTGGTAGGTAGTCTTTAACTAAACGTTCATAGCCTTGAGCAAAATCAGCGTCTTTTTTACCAATCAAACTTGGACAAATTTCAGAAAGCACTTGAATTGCAGCTAATTCTTCAGGAGTCGTGCCTTGTTGTGGAGTGACTTCAACAACGTTTTCATTTTCGGTTTTCTTTTCAGTTGTTTTCTTCTTATCAGCAGCAAAACCAGCTGTTGCCATGCTCATAAGTAAAACCAAAGAGAGCGATTGAACTAAGCTTTTCTTCATAAACATCGATAACCCAAAATAAAATTTCTAAATATGCCGTTAGCTTAACCAATTTAGAATTTAAAAAAATGGAAAAAATGTATTGTTATGTTGGTTTTCTGCTTAATGGCAAACAGAAAACCCAAAATGAATAAGTTTCTAGATCACAAAAGAGTAAGATCTATTCTTTATAATTAACGATCTCTTCACAGAGCTCATGTTGTTCATGATGGTCCATTTGTTTTGCCGCAAGACGTGCTTCATTTAATAAAGTTTTAAATTCAGCATCATTTTGTAGAGTCGCTAAGGTCATTGATTTATTTGAATAACCACTTAAATACATCGCAATAATCTTTTGAGCGTTTGACTCAAGTTTTTTATTTGTTCCGACAAAAGCTGGGCAGATTTCCTGCAAAACTTGCGTTGCGGCAATGTCATCTTTAATTAAGCTATCAGCCTCTTGTGTTGAGATATCCTCATCTGCAAAAACCGCTTGCGTACACAATGTGATACTGATCCCCAATACCTGAAAAAAAGGAGCGAAAGTTTTCATTTTTTCACAATTTTATAATGCTATGGAGGCATAAATATATATAATTCAACAAATAATTCAATTGTGAAAACCTTTAGGTTTATTTGTAGAGAAAGATTTTAGTGAATATTTTAATTGCGAATGATGACGGTGTTTTTGCGCCTGGTATACAGGCTTTAGCTGAAGCATTAAGACCACTTGGACGCGTGGTTGTGGTTGCGCCAGAAAGTGAAAGAAGTGGTTTCTCAAGTGCATTAACATTGGATCGACCATTACGCCCCATTCAAATTGCCGAAGATGTTTGGGCAGTGAATGGTACACCAGCAGATTGTGTTTATTTATCCATGAATGGTTTGTTTGATTTTGAGTTTGACTTGGTCGTGAGCGGAATCAATAGTGGTGCAAACTTAGGTGATGATGTTTTATATTCGGGAACAGTAGGGGCTGCATTTGAAGGTCGTTTAATGAAACAACCTGCAATCGCTGTGTCTTTAGCGGGTCCTGATGTACGTGCTTATAACGATAAAGAAGATTATGCTCAGGCTGCTCAGTGGGTACATGATTTTATTGCAAGCGGATTACCAGCTTTGCCTCCGCGACATATCTTTAATATCAATATTCCTGACGTACCGCAGTTAAAAGGGGCGCAGATTACATATCAAGGTCGCCGTGCTCAATCTAAGCCTATTACCAGTCATGTCGATCCACGAGGCCGTCAAGTTTACTGGATTGGTCTAGCAGGTGAGGCGGTTACAGATCCGCAACGTGTTTCTAGCCAGATTCAATCTGATTTCTTTGCCGTTGCAAACGGTTATGTAAGTGTTACCCCTATTCAAATGGATGCAACAAATTACGCTGTTTTAGAAGATTTACAGCTCAGTTTGAGTCAATAATTTGCCTCGAATGTTATAACTTTGTGAATAAAGAAAAAGAGGAACGTGTTTCCTCTTACTTTTTTGGTACTCTTAGCCGAAATGATTTGTAGCATTTAGTGAGGGAGATCAATGCATTTAATTGGGCAACAAAGCAGAGTGCATATCCAAAAAGACAAAATAATGAAAATTATGTTGTTGTCTGTGGCTGTAGGTTTTACCGTTGCTATGGCAGGGTGTGCTTCTAAACCACAAATTAATAATAGTTCTCGCTATGCAATGGCTCCTAACTATTACACAGTTCGTTCAGGTGATACTTTAAGTGGTATCGCAATGCGTTATGGCCTCGACTATATTAGTATTGCCGAAATGAATGATATTGCTCCGCCATATCGTATTTATGTTAATCAGTCTTTGCGTTTGAAGAAAGGTTCTTCACCAAGAACAGTATCTACGCAAGTCATGGCACAACCTGAGCAAATCAAACGTCAAACCATTGCTCTACCAACCACACAACCTGTTACACCAGTAACTCAGCCTACAACGACCGCACCGTCAACGAATACGACAGTGACTTCGGTTGCACCAAATTCTAGTTTGCGCTGGATAAAACCGAATAATGGGCCAGTGATTCAAGGGTTTAATTTGGCAAATAATGTCAAAGGAATCCGTTATGGTGGAAATCAGGGTGACCCTATTTATGCCGCAGCAGATGGTCAAGTTGTCTACGCAGCTGATGGCTTAAAAGAATACGGCAATCTGGTTTTAATTAAGCATATTGACGGCTATATCAGTGCCTATGCCCACAATAGCAAGATGTTGGTGAAAAGCGGTGATAATGTAACTGCTGGACAAAAAATTGCCGAGATGGGCTCTACTGGGGCTTCTCAGGTCATGCTTGAGTTCCAGATCCGTTTGGATGGAAAACCAATTAATCCTATAAATCTTTTACCAAAATAGCTAATGCATAAAACTTAGGTTTCCTCGTATAATATAATTGGTTGCTTTCATTACAACAATAAGCATTTTTTTATAAATTTAGAATTAGATTTGAGGAAACCTATGTTAGATCAGCTTCGTGCGATGGGTGTTTTTGCTTGTGTGGTTGAAAAAAGTTCATTTAGTGGTGCGGCACGTGAATTAGGAATTACAACAAGTGCGGTGAGCCAGCAGATTCGATCCCTTGAGCATGAAATGGATGTAATTCTATTACATCGCTCCACGCGTAAACTTAGTTTGACAGAAGCCGGACAGGCTTTTTTTTCAAGCTGTCAAGAAATGTTGGCGGCTGCTGAACGGGGGAAAATCAGAATTAATGAGTTGAGGGATGACTTAATTGGGGATTTGCGTATCGCAACTACTCCTGATTTAGCAGTTCAGCACCTCATTCCTGCGTTATCTCACTGGATGTCAGCTCATCGCGGTTTATCTGTGCATTTTGAAGTTGGGCATCGTTATATTGATTTGATTGAAGAGCGAATAGATATTGCAGTACGTATGAGCTCTACTCCAGTAGAAGAGAGTAGCTCTGTTATTCCAATGGCTTTTGTAGATCAAATTTTAGTAGCTTCTCCAAGTTATCTAAATCAGTCTAGTCCAATTGTGCATCCTAATGATTTAAGAGATCATGAGTTATTGTCGATCAATGTCATGAACGACGCACATCATTTCCATTTTCACCATGTAAAAACAGGTGAGACACTGAATATTGCAATGCAGAGCCGTTTGCAGAGCAATAATTTACAAGTTGCAAAAGCGTTATGTCAGCAAGGGCATGGTATTGCACGAATTCTATATTTAGATGCTCAAAAAGAGTTAAAAAATGGTTCTTTGATTGAACTCATGCCAGATTGGAAATTACCAACTTTTACTTTGTATGCAGAAGTTGCCAAACATGATCAACAACCAATGAAAATTCAGCGCTGTGTTGAAGCACTTAAACAATATTTTAGTCAATTAGCAGGAGGACGAGCGATTCAGATCGTTCGTTGATTTTGCCACTCTAAAAGTAAAAAGGGCCTGTATTTGACAGGCCCTTTTTTATTACTTCTGTTTTAAGGTTGCAACTTCTTCTACACTTTCTTGCGGCAGATCTTCTGCCGTAAGCTCTTCATGCTTCTTAATTTTTTTCTTATTTTTCTTTTTCTTCTTTGGCTCCTCTTCAATTTCTGCGCCATCTTCAATGGCTTGCCAATATTCGAGTTGCTCCATTACAGCAGCATAAATAGAGTGTTTACTGTACTTACCTTTTTTGTCGAGTGTACCGACAGGGCGGGCCATTAAAATCTCAAGCGCTTGATCAATGGTATCAATCGCATGGATATGGAATTGACCACTTTGTACTGCATCAATTACATCTTGGCGTAACATCAAATGCTGCATGTTTTGACGAGGAATAATGACACCTTGCTTGCCAGTTAAACCTTGTAATTTACAAGCATCATAGAAGCCTTCAATTTTTGCATTTACACCACCAATTGGTTGAACTTGGCCTAACTGGTTCATAGAACCTGTAATTGCCCATGATTGATCAATTGGTATTTGGCTAATTGCAGAAATTAATGCAGAAAGCTCGGCAACTGTTGCACTGTCGCCATCTACTTGCCCATAACTTTGTTCAAATGCAAGCGCAGCAGAGAAATGTAAAATCTGTTCACGACCAAAGTGAGCTTTTAAGAAGCTCGACATAAGTAATACGCCTTTGGCATGTAGTGAACCACCAAGCTCTACACTACGTTCAATATCAAGAATATCGCCGCCACCTTGATAGACTGATGCAGTCAAACGTGAAGGTAAACCAAACTCAACATCTGCATAGTGAATAACAGAGAGGGCATTAATTTGACCTAAACGATGACCGGAAGTTTCGATTAACTGAGTTCCACGCGATAAATCTTGCCAGTAAAGCTCTCTTAAATAGCCTAAGCGATACTGTCTATGTTGTAGTGCCAAGTTAATGTGCTGGTCAGTTACAAGCTTTTCATTAGCTTTAAAAGCATGGTGATGTGCTTCGCGAATGAGGTCGCCCAACGTTGAAGCATGTAACGACAGTGAGCTTTGGTCTTCTGCCTGACGACTAGAGTCGGTAAGTAAAGCTGCTAAAGCACTACGATCAAACGGAAGTAATTTATCCGCTTGTACATAATCAGCAATTAGCTGCATGTAGGCTTGTTCATTTTCGTCATTACGTTGTAATGTATCGGTAAAATCTGCACGAATTTTAAAGACACTACCAAGCTCTGGTTCTACTTCTAAAATTTCATAATAAATTTCAGGTTCCGCCATAAGAACCACTTTAATATCAAGCGGAACAGCAGCAGGTTCAATCGAGATAGAGCCTGTTAACGTCAGCATATGTTCAAGAGAAGAAAGCTTGAGTTGGCCTGATTTTAAGGCGCGCTTTAAACCTTGCCATGCATAAGGCTGTTCGAGTAATTGCTCGGCCTCAAGCATTAAAAAGCCACCATTCGCTTGATGTAGGGCACCTGGACGAATGAGAGTGAAATCTGTGGTAATTGTGCCGTTGTGAGTAAGTTGTTCAACATGACCAAGCAAGTTGTAGTGTGTTGGGAAATCTTCAAAAATAACCGGTGCACCACTGTTTGGTTTGTTTGAGACAATTACATTAGCCTGATAACGTGCTGGCACACGATTGAACATTGCCGGAGCAAAGTCATCTTCTTCTTGCTCTAAAATGAGTTCAACATTATCAATTACATCTTGAGCATATTGTTTTAAATAATCTTCAAGGCCTTTGACTTGACCATATTTATTTAAAATCAAATCCATGCGTGGCTTAACCACTTGAGTCGCGATGTCTCGATTCAACACAGAGACTTTGTCACGTGCGTCATCTTCTAAATCACCTAAATGCAAACCAAGACGCTCGAGCTTTTTATCCATGTAGCGAACATTCGCCGCAATTTCAGCACGTTGCTTCGTATTTAAAGCATCAATTTCTGTTTGAGTCAGTTCTTGCACCTGATCATCTTTTACTTGTACAGGTACAAAGCCATGCTTTTCATTACGGGAGATGAGTTTTAAGTCGAGTTCTTCACCTTCTTTGGTTAACTCGACAAGCGCTTGTTGCTGCTCATCTCCAGTTTCCTCACGGATACGCTCAATACGGTTATGATAGGTCTCCGCACTAAAACGGCGTTCAAGCTGTTTTAAAATAATTTGCCAAGTTTGATGAAGGGCATGTTGAAACTTAGTTCCTTGTCCAGCAGGGAAGCGTAAAGCAAGTGGTTGGCGTGCCTGCTTAAAATTATAGACATATACCCAGTCATCTGGAGTAGGCATTGTTTTCGCATGTTGTTGGAGTAAACGCTTAATCATGGTGCGTTTACCCAAGCCTGCTGTTCCTACTGCAAAAATGTTATAGCCAGAGTAGGGTAAGGAAATACCTGCTTCTACCGATGCTTTGGCACGGTCTTGACCTAAAAAGTTATTAAGCGGTTTTATACGTTTTGTAGAAGCTGGAATTTTTTCAAAATCTGGAATATGTGTTAGTTGTTCGGGTTTTAAGGCTGTTTTATCCAAAGTCATTTTTATATCAGGTTGCTCAAAAGCTGAAGGAAATGCATTTATTGTGACGTTTGTGGTGTTTGTTTTAGCGAGTGATAAAGTTGAGATGGTCACTTGATCAAGTTTTTGTGTCACTGTTGATATCCAGCAAAAGAAAACGAAGGTTGAAGCTTAAAGGTATACAGGTTTAGCATAAAATATCAAGCAAACTTGCCGTTTTTATCGCCAAAACAAAATTGATTGCATAAAGAATCTTGAAAGCAATTGTAAGAAGGGTTTGAATAGGCACATTTATAATTTATGGAAAATAAAAAACGAATGAGTGCTGAATCAAAAGGGTGGAAAAGTTCCTTTATGGCCTTCTTGGATCGCCGAGCAATTATTATGTTGTTTTTAGGCTTTTCATCAGGAATTCCCATATTTCTAATTTTTTCAACTTTATCATTTTGGTTGACTGAGGCTGGAATTAACAGAAGTACTATCACGATGTTCTCTTGGGCAGCTTTGGCTTATTCGTTCAAGTTTATTTGGGCACCCTTGATAGATAAATTACCACTTCCTTATTTAACAAGAAAAATGGGGTTAAGACGTAGTTGGCTATTAGTTGCACAAATTTTGGTTATCTGTGCAATTTGCTTAATGGCATTTACAAATCCCTTACCGAATACTTCTGATTTTGGCTCATTTTCAAATCTGACCATTATGGCAGCAGCTGCTATTTTCCTTGGCTTCTCGTCAGCTACGCAAGATATTATTGTTGATGCTTATCGTATTGAATTAACTGAAGATCCTAATGTGCAAACTGTTTTAGCTTCAACGTATAATGCTGGATATCGTACTGCTACAATCATTACACAATTAGGTGCGTTATTATTTGCAGCTTCACTGGGTACGGCTGTTGGTAATTATATATATGAAGCTTGGCGAACTACATATTTATTAATGGCAGGCCTCATGGGTATAGGAATAATTACAACATTATTTATTCATGAGCCTGAAGTTAAACGTATTCAACATCACTATCAAGCTAAAGACTATTTTCAGTTATTCTCGGTTTTTGTTATTTCAACCATCGTTTTTGGGATTAGCTTTTACCAAATTGGTTTAATTTTTGATTCGTTTTCTATCGAAGATGCTTTTTTAAACTTTCTACTTTTAGTCATTAAATTTTTAATTAGTATATCAATTGCGGTTATTGTAATTTTTGGGTTAATTAAGTTTGGTCTAATTAATAAGAAAATTGTTGTAGAAACATGGTTGTCACCTTTACTAGATTTTTTTAAGCGATATGGATTAAAAGTTGCTTTAGCAATTTTATTGCTAATAGGTTTTTATCGTATTTCAGATGTCGTTGCTGGTGTAATGGCTAATTTATTCTATTTAGACTTAAATTTTGATAAAGAGGAAATTGCTTGGTTTAATAAGTTTTTTGCAATCTTCTTTGTCATATTGGGTGGTTTTCTCGGAGGAATGTTAGCGCAACGCTATAATGTAATGAAAATGATGTTGTTAGGAGCAATTTTAGCAAGCACTACCAACTTGATTTTTGTTGGATTAGTTAAATCTGGCGCTACTATGCAAAATGTTCAAGTTCATATAGGGGATCACACTTATACTACAAGCCCTGATGAAGTGGGAAATTGGTCACTAAAATTCCCGAGTAATACATTGACGTCAGCTCAGAATGAAGTCTCAATTAATTCTCAGCCTGTAGGCTATGCTGAACCTTTAAAGATAAACCTTCCATTAAAATTATTTAACTCAGAATCACAACCAGATATTTATGTTCAAGCAATTGGTGGAGATAATCTTTTATATAAAGATGAACTGAAAAAAGATGTAATTCTTCATGGTAGTTTATTGAATCTACCTAAAAATGGTGAGCTAAAATCAGTTAGTATTTTATCGAATTCACAAAATAAAATAGAAGGTAAGATTAAAGGTAGTGACTGGAATGTTATTATTCCTGGAAATGATCTTGCTAAACTTAATTCAATACAAGTAGTAGCAAATTATGAAGCCAATAAGCAAATACATACTTTAACTTTAAACCATTCTTATCAAAAGCAACTAGAAGAGAATCAACCTCGTTATCGTATGAGTTTATCCGATATTCCAGCGATTCCGATTGATAAAAATGTTGATATCGAATTGAAAGGAAAAGTAGTTGTTCCTTATAGCAAAGTTTGGTTAGTAATGGGCATCATATTTGATAACTTAGCCTCCGGATTAGCTGGGGCAGTTTTTATTGCATTTCTTTCTAGTTTAACTAGTGTGTCATTTACTGCCATGCAATATGCTATTTTTAGCTCGCTAATGCTGTTGTTACCAAAAACGATTGGTGGTTACTCAGGTACAATAGTGAATCATATCGGTTATTCAGGCTTTTTTACGGCTACATTTTTGATGGGATTACCAATTTTATTACTCGTGATTTGGGTGGGTAAGTTGTTGGCTAATCAATCATCAAAATGAAAGTTTTCTAGGAGATAAATATATGCGAATGCTTCATACAATGTTGCGAGTAGGCAATTTAGAACAATCTTTAAAGTTCTATACCGAAGTATTAGGGATGAAGTTACTTCGTAAGCGTGATTATGAAGAAGGGCGCTTTACACTAGCATTTGTTGGCTATGGTGATGAAGAAACCAATACCGTGCTTGAGCTTACCCATAACTGGGATACATCAAGTTATGATTTAGGCAATGCCTATGGTCACATTGCCATTGGTGTTGACGATGCCTACAAAGCGTGTGAAGAAATTAAAGCACGTGGTGGCAAAGTTGTGCGTGAAGCGGGGCCAATGAAAGGTGGTGTTACCGTGATTGCATTTGTTGAAGATCCAGACGGCTATAAAGTCGAATTGATTCAACAAGATGCTAATGCGACAAATAACTAAAAATTGACTGTGATGCTTTAAGAATTAGTTCTTAAAAGCCTAGCTTTATTTTTTTAGCCCAGTATGATGAACGCTTGACCAAATGGTCAATTTATCAACTGGGTTTTTTATTTATCTAGAATAATCATAGGAAATGGCTATGCTGAAGTTATTGGCTCTTGATCGATTTACAGTTTTGTTAGTTGGAATGGTACTACTAGCAACATTTTTTCCAGTCAGTGGTCAAGCAGCTCAATATTTCAATACACTGACCACAGTCGCAATTGCAATTTTATTCTTTTTGCATGGTGCGAAATTATCACGTGAGGCTGTGATTGAAGGTATTTTGCATTGGAAAATGCATTTATTGGTCTTCGCATTTACTTTCTTTATTTTCCCCGTAATTGGTTTGTTGGCTAAGCCGATTTTATTGCCTCTATTAGGCCAACAGCTGTACTGGGGTTTTTTATTTATGTGCTTTTTACCCTCTACAGTTCAATCTTCTATTGCATTTACATCAGTGGCAAAAGGGAACGTGGCGGGAGCCGTGTGTAGTGCATCTTTTTCAAATTTGATTGGTATGTTTATTACACCAGTATTGGTGAGCTTCTTTATTTTAGGCCAAAGCCAACATGGATTTGACCCGACGACTTCAATTATACAAATTACATTATTACTGTTAGTGCCATTTATTTTAGGTCAATTATTACGTCCTTATATTTTCCCTTATATGGCAAAAGTTCCGAGTATTGTTAAAGCATTCGATCAAGGCTCAATTTTGATGGTGGTGTATGGCGCATTTAGTGGAGCAGTGGTTGCAGGGCTTTGGCACCAAGTGAGTTGGAAAACTTTACTCATTCTAACAATTGCGTGTTCAGTACTTTTAACGATTATTATGCTATTAGCACTTTACCTACCGCGTGCTTTAGGTTTTAACCGAGCAGATCAAGTCACGGTTTTCTTTTGTAGCTCTAAAAAAACGTTGGCAAGTGGTGTTCCGATGGCACAAATCTTATTTATTGGTCAGCCTTTAGGCATGATCGTATTGCCTATTATGATCTTTCACCAAATCCAATTAATGGTGTGTGGGGTGATTGCAAATTACTGGGCTAAATCGAAAGATTAATTCGCAAAAGAAAATTATTTGACGTATAATGTTGCCCACTTGTTGTGCTTAGCTCTAACCCTAGAGGTTTCGGTGGGCCAAAAGAATGGTCTGTTGTGGTGTTGATCTGCTCATTTTGAGCCTGTCCTCAACTTAGTTGAGAGTGATCAATTGCGATGACAGCTTAAGCCTTTCTTCCAATTAGGAGTAATCGACGATGCGCGCCGATATTCACCCAAAATATGAAAAATTAGTTGCAACTTGTTCTTGCGGTAACGTAATCGAAACTCGTTCTGCTTTAGGTAAAGAAACTATCTACCTTGACGTATGTTCAGCTTGCCACCCATTCTACACTGGTAAGCAAAAGAATGTAGACACTGGTGGTCGTATCGACAAATTCAAACAACGTTTTGCTGGTATGTCTCGCTCTATCAAGCGTTAATACTGCAACACGAAACAAAAAACGGGCATTATGCCCGTTTTTTGTTTTTCAGTACAAGACCATTATTGGTCTTGTACGTCTGTTAATCGATCAAGTTTTTTCTGGAAATAGCGGCCTTGTAAGAAACGCGTTTCCACATTCCAAGCGTTTGCAAATAGGTTCATATCATCTAGATCACTCAGTAAAATTCCTACAGGTTTTACGGTCAAATAGTTCAAAACCTTTTCTTGTAATCGGGCTAGTCCCTCATCTGATTTTAATAGCTCTGTTTCCTTCGACTGTAGTTTTAAATATTGAACATCAAGTTGCTGCAATATTGATTCACTATAAGTAGAAGAGTTGAAATCCCGAATCGAAATTTCTGCGCCGTGTTGACGCAGGCGAGCTATGTGTTGCTGGGCAATTGCAAGATGAGGCTGAATTGCCTGTTCTGAAAATTGTAAAACGAGTGGGCTTTCAAGCTTACTACCAATAATAGTGAGTAATTTCGAAATGAGTTCAGGGAAAGATTTATCTTTGAGCAAGATATCAATATTCAGGTTAATAATCAGTTTAGCTTTCGGGTACTGAGTAATAAAGTTATGTAGTTGCTTACATGCCTCAACCAAAATCCAGCGATCTAATTGAATAGAAAGTTCACTGTCTTCTCTTAATTCAGCCAAGTCATTTATGTCATACCATTGTTCATCGCTAATAAAACCGCTAGTCACCTCATAGTTATGGGTTTCTTGATCGTGTTTATCGTAGATTTGCTGATATTTTAAATGAATTTCACTTCGAGCTAGCTGCTGCTTTAATTGCTGCAATAACGAAGATTGCAAAGGAGCATCGACTTGCTCAAGGCTTAGATCAAGCGATATAGAAGGTTTAACAGGCTCAGGAGCAATAATATCGACGGTTGGTGCCAACTCAATTTCTGCCTGCGCCTTAGGTAACTCTTGCTGACTTGTTTGAGCCAGTAAGCTTGTAAAGCTATCTTCATTTACAGGTTCAGTAATTGGGACATAGCTCAGCTTAAATTGGATCGAGTAATTAAGCTCATTAATCTTTAATAAATGCTCTTTTTGCAAACTTTGCAGACTAGTCAGTTGGGAGTTAAGGACTGTGCTGTTTTCAGCTTGTAAAATGCCAATATATGCACCAAGTTCAATATTAAAAATCGGCATTTGCGCGTGTTCTTTTAAGAAACTGTGCAGCTGATTAAAATATTGTGCAGGAGTTTGCCAATCTTGTTGAAATACTCGCTCTGGGCACTGATTTAATTTAAATAAAATTAAAGCATTGGCTTGAGCAGGGTAGGTCGATAGTTGTCGATTAATTTGTTGCCAAGGTGCTTGCACACCATAACTCTTTTCTGAAAAAAGTGTATTTGCAGGTGTTGCTAAATTCAGTTGATAGTCAATGGTTAGCTGTACGGCATCTTCTTCCTGACTAGGAATAAACTCTAGTTTTAGAGCATTGTTACCTGCGATTGCTGCATGTTGACTCTGAATTTCAAAACGGGCCTGATCAAATTGGCCTAATGAAATTTTCTTAAATCTTTGTTTAAAAACATTTAAATCATCAGGTTGTAAAACATCTAAAATCGGTAGACCAATAATCTCGTCTTCTTGTTTAAACCCAAAAAGGTTGAGGTATTCTGTATTTGCCTTAACATGCATCCCTTCTTGAAAAAGGGCAACAGCTTTATGGCTATTGTTGACCAATGTTTGTGTATGGGAGTGAATTGTTTCTAGCTCATTTGTTAGGCGTTGTTCAGTCTGCAATAAGTGGCTATATGACAAGGTCCGAATAAGAGTGATATAAAAATAATCTAATGGTTCTAATGGAACTACATCATAGATACCTTTTTGAATATAAGTCTGATATTGCTGAGGCTGATAATCTTCAGGTTGTAATAATAAAACAGGTAAATTTGGCTGCTCAGATGCTTGAATGAGGGAGAGAGTTTGTTCAATTTTTAGGTCATAAGCACGACCAAAAATAATAGCATCCCACGGCGTATTTAACTGTTTTTCAAAACTTTTTAAATCATCAAGTAATAACGCCTGAACTTGATAATCATTCCCCAATAATAAATTTAAAATCTGGTTATAACGTAGCTGGTTGTCATCAATAATGAGTAAACGTGTTTCAGTACGTTTTAACTTTTTAGATAATAAAGAGTTTCTCACTTTAGTGCTTCCCATAAATCTTGAGTGCTAGAGTTATTACCCTTTTTCATCATGAACTGATCAAGCAGACCTTGTTGCTGCTCATTCAAAAGCTCGAAATGAAATTGAATAAAACTTTGCGTAATGAGTTGTGCTTTGAGTAGATACACTTTGATTTCTTCTGTCCCCAATCGTAAATGAATTGTTTGTTGCTCTCTAAAAATTTGAGAGCCCGGTAAAATAAGCGTATTTTGTATTTCTTCTAGATTTTGTGTTTGTAGTAATAGTGCGGGATGATAATTGCGAGTATGGCGCTCAGCTTGAATATGCACTGAACAAGGGAACATGGCTTGCGACAAAATTTCTAAACCTAACTCTAGGGACTTTTCTGTCGATTGTTTAATCCAGCGAATTACACCGCCACGCCATTGTCCATGCAAAGTTTCTTTAACTAAAATATATTCGCCAGTTCTTAAGTTTTTCGGTGCTTCGCCAGACCATTTAATACGATATCCATTGACACTAATATCGAGAACGGTGGTTTGATAAATGGTTTTGCTTTCACGACTCAAGCGTTGATAAGAGCTTGTTTGTTGTTCTTTTTTCTCTAAGTTGGATAAAACTTTAGCTTCGCTTTGTAAATTATAGTTATGGTTAAGCTGTAGCGTTTCTTCGAAGTTTTTTGCTTTCGATAGATAGAAATGGGCAGTGCTTAAACCAAAACAAATTTGAAGCTCTGCATTGTACTCATAACGTTCATGACGACGTTGAGCCGTGGTTCCTAGAATCGTTTGAACATGAAATTTTAAAGCAGGGCTTAAATAAAACTTTTCATTCTTAGAAATATATTGAGCATTTCTATGCATGGTTGCAGTGACATGCTCAAGTAAAGCTTGCGTACCGATGAAGATGCTAGGGTTAAAGTTAGAGCTACGCTTTGTATTATAGACAGGTGGATGGTCTTTATTTGGATCGACCACATATTTCGTTAACGCGGTATCTTTCGGCAAAATATGAATCATTCTTGCCCAGTCAAAACTACATTGAAATAATGCCTGAATTTCTGACTGACGAATCTGATTCGTATTTAAAATATCCAGCAAAATCAACTGAGCATAAGCTTGCGTAATATTCGCTAAAGGGTGTTGTATGCCCTGAATATGATTGATATTGATGAGATGGTATTTGTGTTGAACTGCGGTTTCATATAGCTGATGCGCAATTAACCATTGCCCTTTAAGGGGCTCACTATAGAGCATATGCTGCTGATAGAGGAGATTGGTTAATTGTTGCAGAGCATGAAACGTCGATAAGATACGCGCCGTTTGCAAATTCTTTTTTTGCTTATAGGCAAAGAGTGAAAACTTTTGATGCTGTAGTTGCTCATGACTATTTTGCGCAATATTTAAATAAATACTGGCGAAATAGCAGCGGAGCAACATCGCTAATTCAATAATGTGCTCATTACGATCTGTACTAATCACGCCTTGGTTAAAGAAGTTTTTCTCTAGGCTGGCGAGTACATTGTTAATGGTCGGATGAAGCGTTTGTATGAGGTCGAAACGTAAGGTTTCACTACATTTTAATTCATTGAGCTCTAAAATGGCTGTGAATAATGCTTTTGACGTATCACCGAGTTGCATAATAGAAAGGGTAGTGACCCATTCATTAAGATCTTTAATATTGGCTTCACAAAAGCTTAACCGTTCACGAGAGAGTTCGGTTTGATTGTGAAAAATGTCCGACAGCGCATTATTCATCATCACTTATTATATAACTCAAAAAGTTGTAGCCCCAAAAAGCGGTGTTTTATTCTTTTCGCCCGCAATTTCCCTGACGAGTTTAGGAACCAAATACCCCGGTAGGTTCGCTAACACGTCACGATAGATATCATCTATCTTGGATGATTCTAAATCAAAATGTTGTGCACCTTTTACTTTATCTAAAACATGTAAGTAATAAGGCATAACGCGAGCTTCAAATAAACGATAACTTAAATCAATTAACGTCTGTGCAGAGTCATTGACACCCTTAAGCAATACTGCCTGATTTAGTACAGTAATGTGATGGTCAGATAACTGCAACAATTTTGAACAAGTAAAGTCATCGAGTTCAGAAGCATGGTTTGAGTGTACCACCAGAACTATACGCAGCCTACTGTTTTTTAATAAAGAAATCAGCTGTTCGTCGATCCGGTTAGGAATAACAATTGGGACTCGTGAGTGAATTCTCAGAATCTGGATTTGTTTGAGAGATGATAGGCGTTCTAACCAAAGTGCTAATTTACGGTTAGAAAGCGTAAGCGGGTCACCACCACTCAAAATGATCTCGTTAATGTTCGGGTTTGCTTCAATATAGTTTTTAATATTTAGCCAATCTTCATTTTTTGGCAAATTTTCTTGATAGGGGAAATGACGACGGAAGCAATAACGGCAATGTACGGCGCAAGCACCAGTCAAGGTTAATAAAAAACGCGATTTATATTTATGTAATACACCCGGTAATTGATTTGCTGCTTCTTCGCCTAATGGGTCAGTCACAAACTCAGGATGTTCTTCGAGTTCTAAATGATGAGGTAATACTTGTAGCAAAAGCGGGTCAAGCGGGTTTTTAGCGTTCATTTTTCCGACGAACGCACGAGGAACACGCAATTTAAACTTTTCAGAAGCCAGAATCGCACCCGATAATAGCTGTTCTGAGGATAACTCGAGTAGGCTTAGCAATTCCGAAGGATCAGTAATAAGGTCACTCAGTTGAGATTGCCAGTTTTGCTCTTGGTATAAATAGTTTATCATTTGACACGATTAAGATAATGCAACAACGCATTATATCGCATAGTTGACTTGTTAAGTTTGGAGTGTGCCTTTCATGGCCTATTATTCTACAAATGATTTCAAAGCAGGCCTTAAGGTTATGCTTGATGGTAACCCATGTTCAATCATGGAAAACGAATATGTAAAACCAGGTAAAGGTCAAGCGTTCAACCGTGTAAAATTACGTAACCTTAAAACCGGTAAAGTATTAGAAAAAACTTTCAAATCAGGTGACTCTTTAGAAGCAGCTGACATCGTTGAAGTTGAAATGGAATACCTATACAACGATGGTGAAATGTGGAACTTCATGGATCCTGTATCTTTTGAGCAAATCGCGGCAGACAAAATTGCTATGGGCGATGCTGCTAAATGGTTAAAAGACGATTCAAATGAAAAATGTACAATTATGTTGTTCAACGGCGTACCTTTAACAGTAAGCCCACCGAACTTCGTTGTATTGAAAATCGTTGAAACTGATCCGGGTGTACGTGGTGATACATCTGGCGGTGGCGGTAAACCAGCTAAGCTTGAAACAGGTGCGGTTGTTCGTGTTCCGTTATTTGTTCAGCAAGAAGAAAGCGTTCGTGTAGATACTCGTACTGGCGATTATTTAGAGCGTGCATAATAGTTAAAAAATACACTATTATCGAAGGGATGATGTAAATCATCCCTTTTTTTATGCGAAAGTATAAGAGGAAAAAAGAAAAAGGAGGAGTAGAGTCACAGGGATTAAGAGAAACAGTACATAACAATATAAAAATGCTGTAGTTATTTATTGAGAGGTTAAGAATGGACACAATGCAAGCGAAATCTACGCTTCCCTCCAAGCTGGTCTGGAGCCTAGTGGCAATAATAGGTGCAATTTCTTTTGGGATGCTGGCACTCAGTCGTGGTGAACATGTCAATGCGGTTTGGCTTGTACTTGCTGCAGCATGTGTATATAGCATCGCATATCGATTTTATAGTCTATTTATTGCAACTAAAGTATTTGAATTAAACCCAAGACGTTTAACCCCAGCACATCGCTTGGCCGATGGTCTGGATTATGTACCCACCAATAAATATGTGCTTTTCGGTCACCACTTTGCTGCAATTGCAGGAGCGGGGCCGTTAGTTGGACCAATTTTGGCTGCACAAATGGGCTTTTTACCAGGAACGATCTGGTTATTGGTCGGTGTGGTTCTGGCGGGTGCGGTACAAGACTTTTTAGTTTTATTTATTTCAACACGTCGAGACGGTCGCTCACTTGGTGAAATGGCAAAACAAGAACTCGGTTCTTTTGCCGGTATTGTGGTCATGCTTGGTGCGCTTGGAGTAATGATTATTATCCTTGCTGTACTGGCATTAGTTGTGGTGAAAGCACTTGCCCATAGTCCATGGGGTGTTTTCAGTATTGCAGCAACCATTCCAATTGCATTGTTTATGGGCGTTTACATGCGTTTTATTCGCCCGGGACGTATTGCCGAAGTTTCTATTATCGGCTTCGTTTTAATGATGCTTGCCATTGTTTATGGTGGACAGGTTGCAGCAGATCCATACTGGGGTGAATTTTTCACTTTAACAGGAACACAGCTCACATGGTGCTTAATCATTTATGGATTTATCGCATCAGTTTTACCAGTCTGGTTGTTGTTAGCACCACGTGATTATCTATCAACATTCCTTAAAATTGGCGTCATTCTTGGCTTGGCCGTTGGTATTGTGATTGCATTACCTGAATTGAAAATGCCAGCAGTGACTCATTTTATTGACGGTACTGGCCCTGTATTCTCAGGTAGCTTATTTCCATTCCTATTTATTACCATTGCCTGTGGTGCCATTTCTGGTTTCCATGCGCTTGTATCAAGTGGTACAACACCAAAACTCGTTGATAACGAAGCTGACATTCGTGTGATTGGTTATGGCGGCATGCTCATGGAATCTTTCGTCGGTATTATGGCGATGATCTGTGCAACTGTCTTAGACCCGGGTGTGTACTTTGCAATTAATGCGCCTGCGGCTGTACTCGGTACAACTGTAGAATCTGCGGCAGAAGCTGTGCGTAATTTAGGATTTGTTGTTACGCCTGAAATGCTAACCGTGTTGGCTCAAGAAGTAGGTGAAAGCTCAATTCTTTCACGTACAGGTGGTGCGCCTACCTTTGCGATTGGTATGGCACATATCATTTCTGAAATTTTTAACAGCCGCCAAATGATGGCATTCTGGTACCACTTTGCTATTTTATTTGAAGCATTATTCATTTTAACTGCTGTCGATGCGGGTACTCGTGCTTGTCGCTTTATGGTGCAAGACACTGTGGGTATTGTTATTCCTGCGGTTAAATCTTCAAGCTCATTCTTTGGTAATTTGCTAGGTACTGCTGTTGCGGTAGGTGGATGGGGCTTCTTCGTCTATCAAGGTGTGATTGATCCGTTAGGTGGTGTCAATTCACTCTGGCCTTTATTTGGTGTGGGTAACCAGATGTTGGCTTCAATGGCACTCATTTTGGGTACAGTCATTCTGTTTAAAATGAAAAAAGAAAAATATGTATGGGTAACGATTTTCCCAACAATTTTCTTGTTCATTACCTGTATGACTGCGGGCTGGCAAAAGATTTTCCACGAAAATCCAAAGATTGGTTTCTTAGCACAAGCGAATAGATTTTCAGATGCGATTGCGCGTGGTGAAATTCTTAAACCAGCAAAAACACTTGAAGAAATGCAGACGATTGTGATGTCAAACCAAATCAACGCTGCGCTTTGTGGCTTCTTCATGATCGTTGCGATTGTGATGGTAATTGCTGCAATTGGTATTGTGCGCCGTGCATTAGCAAGCCCGACACCAACTGCTCATGAAGCACCAGCTGTATATGCTGATCCGAAAGTGGTCACCCCACGAGGAGAGTAATGATGAATTTTAAATTTGCAAAAAATGGAACTGTCATTATTGCGAAAATCATCAAAATGACAGTGCTCTCGCAAAAAGAGCTATTACTTTCTCCAAAGAATTGGTCGCGCATTGCAACCTTGTGGCAGCGTTTGCAGCAAAGCTTCCGACTGATGGTTGGGGTTCCAGACTATCAAACTTATCTGGAGCACATGAAAGCCCATCATCCTGATTTAACTCCAATGGATGCGACGACTTTCTACCGTCATTGTGTTGATTCGAGATATCCATCGGCAGGTGGTAATTTAAAGAAATGCCCTTGTTAAGTTGAGATTAATAGTCAGCTAAAGAAACGGTATGTGGTTAAACCATGTACCGTTTTTCTTTTTTGGAAAATGAAAAAGAGTTTGCTTAAAGTCTGCTCATTTGTATTTTTTTCGATGGCAAATCACTTGTTTTGCTTTTGAAAAATGAATATTATGCTTTCCATTCTAGGTGTATAGCTCAGTTGGTTAGAGCGCTACGTTGACATCGTAGAGGTCTCCAGTTCGAGTCTGGATATACCTACCAAGATATTAAAATCATATGAACTCGCATAGCTTTATATGATTTAAAAAAGCCCTAAATTATAATGATTTAGGGTTTTTTTATTGTTTTTATAAATTAATTTCAGTTTCTATATTCGCCTAAAAGAGAAATTTCATTTCTTAAAAGGCTGAAGCAGTTTGGAGCTTTTTTAATACCGAATGTTTTAGATAACGATAAATTCTTTATTAATAATTAAAATTAGCGAAGTACCTCCTATTTGAGGTACTTCTAGGATCTATATTTATGCAAAAAAAACTTCCAATACCAGATAACTTACCAAATCATTTAACGGACATTTTTTATCATATCAATATAAATTTGCCTAAAGGTGATTTAAAAGAAACTGTAGAGCTGGATAAAGCAATAAATCAAGTTAACGCAAGTGATGTATATGCTTTACAGGATTATCCTCTGCATAATTTATCTGAATATGCGGGTTGGGCTCTTAACTCAGAAACAACTCAATCTGCAAGTAAAGATAGCCCTTTATTAATTACTCATTGGTACTATTGGGGGCAACAGCTTTATAGATCTATTAATCCGTATAAATTAGATCTAAAAACTCCAAGTTTGTTAGAAATTCCTGCCTATACAAAATTACCAGAGTCTTTAGATTCAGTGATTGCTGAACAAGATGAGAGATTAGATCTCTCTGATACCGATGCTAAAAAAATTACTGGTTCTATTCCTGCCATGCATGGTGTTATCCCAAAGGGCAGTATATTTAAACAAGGCGATGTGATTCTAAAAAAAGATGAGAAACTGACTCCTGAAAAATTAATTGTTTTAAGACGAGCGGGAATCAAAGAATTATCTATATATAAAAACCCCAAAATTCTCATTATAAGTATGCATTCTTTTGATAAAGAAGAAATGAGTGAGGAAAGTCTGTATGTTAAAGATGTCTTGAAAACATGGGGCTACGAGCAGGTAGAAATCAAATCACTCAAACCTGAACGTTTTGATGCTGCATTTAATAATCTTAAAAAAGATAATGACCCAGCTTTAGATGACTCATTAACGACGAGCAGGGACGATTATATAAAGTTCTTTGAAGAACAAAACTCAAACTTTGATGTCAT
This sequence comes from Acinetobacter sp. AOR18_HL, assembly GCF_027855145.1. Lineage (NCBI taxonomy): Bacteria > Pseudomonadati > Pseudomonadota > Gammaproteobacteria > Moraxellales > Moraxellaceae > Acinetobacter > Acinetobacter sp. AOR18_HL. Next base: position 2,368 of record NZ_JAKTIG010000085.1, on the reverse strand, counting down.
TCTTTGCTGCACATATCAAAATAATCGTTCTTCTTTATTCCAGCTTGAAAAACTTCCAATCTTTGATCAAAGCAGCATGTCATCGGCCTTGAATACACGTTGTATACCAGCTAATGAAATTAAAATTCTTAAAGGCCAAGATAGGACTCCACCTAGCCGTGAGACTGTGCAGATATATGATGAAAGCGGTAATCATAAAGGTATGCGTGTAGTCGTTACAGAAGACAAAGCGACTATTATTAATTTACCGGGTGACATTCAAGATATTGCGATTCTGATGCATGCTTTTGTGAAATATATTTTGAATAAGCACATCTCAGACTTTTTTGATCATGCTTACTTTAAAGGTAAAACTGACATAGAAATTGTTCCTAATGTGACAAATAGAAAGTTGTTATGGGGGTGTTATAAGGCTCAAGAAAATGGGGAATATGTATTGGAAATTATTGAGCAACAACAGTCATATCAGATAGAGCCATTTGTTAAAGCGAATTGTATTGTGATAGTACCTTTTCAAGAGCAGACAATTGCAAAAGGCACTGATTTATATTTTATGAAAATAGGTTAAGTCTAATTTCTATTTATAATTTAATTGAGCGGTGTAACCTTTAAACTTGTTAAAAGGTTACAACCTATAAAGTTATAGCTGCCAAAACCTCACCTTTATAAACCCCACTTTAACAATAACTATCTCATTATTTATCCTTACTTTTTAATGATCTAATTTAAAACAAATGTCATTTTGTGTGCTTGACTGCTAAAGGGCAGAGCACTATCCTTTGCCTGCTGGCCACATTGCCAGGCAGTTTTGACAGACTGCTCATGAACTTCCGCATCAGAGTTATTCTTTCTGAGGTATAACTTTGTGTGGTGACTACTCGTCCCTTTGCCGTAGCGGTAGGATGATCTGACCCCATAAAGTTGGACAGTTAGTTAAGCAGTTTTTAAAAACTGGTTTCTATATTGTACAGGGGATAAACCTTGTAGCTTCACCTTGATTCTCTCATGATTATAATAATGAATGTACTCTCGTATAGTTTTCTCTAACTCATCAGTTGATTGAAATTTTTCACCATGAAAGCACTCCGATTTTAATATTCCAAAGAAGCTTTCTATTACAGCATTATCTAAGCAATTTCCTTTACGAGACATACTTTGAATTAAACCATGTTGCTTTAATTGCTGTTGATAATGAGCCATTTGATATTGCCATCCTTGATCTGAATGGAGAATTGGTTTCTCATGTCGCTTAAGTTTAGCTAAAGCATGAATGAGCATATCTTTCACTAACTCATAATTGAGTTTACGTTGGATCCGGAAGGTAATAATTTCCCCATTAAATAAATCTATAATTGGTGATAGATAAAGTTTTTCACCGTTAACATTAAATTCCGTCACATCAGTTGCCCATTTCTGGTTGGGACGGTTCGCTTTAAATTGCCGTTGCATAATGTTATCGGCCACCATCCCGACACAACCACTTTTATATGAGCGATATTTTAGTGCTCTGATACGTGATTTAAGTCCCATAGTTTTCATAAGACGATATACACATTTATGGTTGATTATTATTCCTGTACTTTTCAGAGCAAGAGTAATTCTACGATAGCCATAGCATCCCTTATGCTTGTGATATATGGACTTGATCTGCTGTTTTAACTCAGTATATTTATCCTTAGAGCGTACAGCTTTCATGTGATAGAAATAAGTACTACGAGCGATCTTGGCAATACTGAGTAAGAGCTTTAATGGATAAATTTGCCTTAATTCTGAAATAACTTGAACACTGTCTGCAGTAGAAATTGAATTTAGGTACGTTGCTTCAGTTTTAAGGCTTTTAGCTTTTTTAAAAAGGCAACCTCTGCTCGTAAAGCGGTCACTTCATCAATGAGCTCCTGCTGAGATTTATCTTTGTCATCTTTTACAGACTTGGTTATTTTAGTTTTATCTTGTTTAAGCATATTGGTATAAATCCTCGTGGTATTAAACCCAGCAATCCCTTCTTTATGATACTGAGCTAGCCACCTTCTTAAAATTGACGTCCCGCTCAGATTTAACCGTCTTCTAACTTCTCTTACCGGTATCTTATCAAGAAGCATTTGTACAGCCTTGATTTTAAATTCGGAAGAGTAGTAGGTTTTTTTAGTTTTAACATTCAGGCCATCTTCACCTTGTGCCTTATAGTTTTCAATCCATAAGCGGATGGTTTGGAGATCTACATTAAATTCTTGTGAAAGGATTTTATATCCTTTACTTCCCTCTAAATAAGCTTGAATGACTTTTAATTTTAACTCTTTTGAATGCTTCGGAATTGGCATAGAGCACACCTCATAAGTTTTAAAAGTCTAACTTATGGGGTGCAGTTCAG
>NZ_JAKTIG010000084.1:0-21616 GCF_027855145.1 Acinetobacter sp. AOR18_HL | reverse complement strand
GCATTTTTTCTAGGTGGAATCACCGCATGCGCTTGCCGATCTGCAATGACCTGACGGCATTGCTTGGTGTCATAAGCTCCATCGGTATAAACAGAATCAATCCGCTCATCTTGTGGAATCTGATTAAGTAAATCACCAAGCACCTGTGAATCACTGACATTATTGGTTGTGAGCTGAATAGCGCGTATTTGTAGGGTTTTGGCATCTATACCAATATGTAGTTTACGCCATTGGCGACGATATTCAGGTCCATGTTTCTTGCGTTTCCATTCGCCCTCACCTAGAAACTTCATCCCTGTAGAGTCCATGAGTAGATGCAGCCCATCGCTACTTTTTTGGTAGCTGATTACAATATCAATATGCTTTTGTCTTCTACAAAGCGTGGTGTAAGAATATCACTGATATTCGGGGCTGCTCATCCGCAAAGTTTAATCAGACTTTGCACAAAGCCAGTAACCATACGTAAAGACAGACGGAATAAGGATTTAATCATTAAGCAGCATTGGATAGCTGCGTCGGAGTAGATTTGATTTCGCCCTTGTTTGCCTTTTGATGGCGCATACCATTGCGTAGCAGGATCAAACCAAATGGCAATATTTCCGCGACTCATGAGTGCTCGGTTATATGCGGGCCAATTGGTTGTGCGGTAGATTTTGTGTGTAGGCTTCTTCATTTGAAAATTATATCGCTGAAAAAGCCTTTACAGATAGGTTTGTGCAACAAAGCCCTAAAAAGATTAAAAACACTATATATAGTGAAATTTACAATTTATTAACACAATATAGGGTGCGCAACCCTTGACTCTCCTATAAAAAATACGTGAATATTATAGCTTATTTTTCAGCCACTTGGCATAAATATGGGGAGACATCAGCATATGTCTATAAAAAAAAAGCTATTAAAAGTCATCGTGTATCTTCAAAAAACTTACAATTAATGTGTTATCCAAAATGTATGCATGCCTACCAAATCTGGATTGCTCTATTTTTTCAGCTTAATGAGAAACAGCAAAACTATCACTTGAATTTAACTTTTAAACAGAATATCGAAATTCCTCTTCTGACAACAGACAAAGCTGATCACTATTTTTTTAGTAGTCATTTCAGCTGGATCTATGCTTATTTTTACAATAAGTATAAAACTGAATTTACGTTTAGAGCTTATGAAAAAAATAATTCCTACGAATTCACTATCATGGCTTTAAGCGAAGTAAAGGCATTACTATGTTCCGGATTACATCACTCAATTCATGGCTTAGATATCATCGCACATTGGCTAAATGAACAATACTTAGCCGCACATCTTCAGGAAGTTTTCGGTCAGGAAGTTCTAACTATCAATCATCTACGAGAATTATCAGGGCTGTCTAAATCCAAAAGTCCAGTAAGTCCTATTTCAAATTATGCTGGTCCACTTTCATTAGAAAAAATTCTGGCTGGAATATCATCATGAACGGATATAGTTACTTAGAAGATACTCAAGAATTAAAGCTTGAGCCGTTTCGAGAATTCTATCAAACACTAGCAGAAGCAAAGCTGGAAAATTATCAGGATTCTATCAAACTCAATGAGTTCATTAAACCTACTAAAATTATTGAACTTAACAATATTATAAATCAAAAACTTGTAGAACAATCAATCAGTGAATATCCTCTCGTTCATTATCTTATTGCAGTCATTAATACGCCTTCAGCATATCAAGCTAATGCCCTGAAATGGGCCATTTTTAATACTCGATGTATTGAATTGCTTGATAGCAAAGAACATGCAGCCACTGTAGCTAACCTCTGTAGACGTTTTCGTTTAGCCAGCAAAAAACAGGAATACCATTGGCTTTATAACTTATTACCACCTCTCCCTATTGAGTTGGAGGATCTTCTTAAGTTTTTAAATAAAGCTGAAACAGAGAATAGAGAGTTACTTAACCGCTCCACACCAAATTTAGATGAAAAACAAATTGGCCAGCTGGCAAATCTACGTGTCATCTATCAATATGTCTTTACTCAGTCTGAACGTTTAAAACGAAATCGCCAAAGCAGTTCAGGTGCCAAAGAAGCTCCTCAAACTGATGTTCAAAAGATATCAAGAATATCTCTCGATGATGAACAAACGTATCAGACTCATTTTGAACAAGGTACAGCTAAACAACCACGCGAAGATAAAACTATAGAAAAAGTTGAAGATCATAATTTTGAATTTAACTCACTAGAGCAATGTTCTATCACAGCTCAGATCAATAATCTCAAAAATCAAATTCTGCATCAAAACAAGAATGAGCTAATGAGCAAGCCGAATCCTCGGGTCTTCGATTTGCCTACCGCACAGTACATTATGCAAATTTTATTAGAACAGGCAGAAAATTCTCCAATTCATACCCTGCTTTTATTTTCAGTCCTCAGTCTTACTCATTATAAAGATCTGCCGGTATTTCAAAAAAATTTACGAGTCAGTACAAAAAACAAAGAAGTATCACTGCAACCCCAAAAATGTTTCTTTAAGCAAAGCTTTGAAGTCTCTAAATTCAAGGATTTTGTTTTAAGAAAACATCGGTTGAATACCGTGAATTCTTTTACGATTCCTCTGCCTCAATATTATCTGGAAAATCTAAGTCAGTTGAAAAAAATGGATGGTGTTGAGATTGATTCCAAGATACAGGAGTATTTACAAAAAATTAATAAAGGGCTGACCTTCCAGTTAACAACACAAAATCTTCCGCGCTTACTCAGTGATATTGCATTGAATGAACTTGAGTATGAACTGGAAAGCAAATTGCTTAATGGAGAAAGTGTTCAGCACTATATTCCATGCCATTACTCTTCAACACAAATCGTGGATATTATTAATATTTATACTCAAATTCTAACTTTGACTGTTCCTCAGCTGGAAACTGAATATCTTGAAGAATTCAGTAACCCGCATTCTTTTGGTAGTCAGCAGACACCTAATCTACCATTTGTTAAATCATTTTTTCACCAGCTTGACCAACGAGTGAGGGAACATCCGAATCCTTTTGAGACTTTAAAATATTATTCAATCTGGCTATGGCATATTTGCATGCTGATAACGTCAGCACGACCAAGTGAGTCCTTCCCGCCCAATCTAGATTATATTGACCTCGACAATCAATTGATGGCTGTTGCAGATAAAGAGCAGCGTTATTCGGGCACCATTGGACGATATCTACCGTTTAACGATTATCTTCGTGATGAAATACAGCATTACCTAAAATATTTAAAACACTTTCTCTACCTCACAAAAGCCTATCTGTCCAATGAACAAGTACAAGCAATCCATGAGGTCTTCGAGGGTGAACGCCCCTTTCTATTATTTTACGATCCACAAGGATATATCCGAAATTTAGAACTTTCTGATATTCAAAAATACTGTACAGAAATAGCCCTTCAGCGCAATTGGACCCGCCACTTTGCTCGTTATTTTTTTGCACAAGACTGCAATGAAGATGTAGTTAAAGGCATCTTTGGTCATGACGAAGCAATGCAGGGACTGTTTGACCGCTATTCAGCTTTTCAGGCGACTGATTACGATCAAATCAGAACAGCACAAGATAAGCTAATTGAAATATTAGAGCTTAAAAGTATGTCGACATTCAACGGGATCATGATTAAATGAGCAGACATCCACACTCCCTAAAACGACAAAAAAAACTTATAAAAAATAAGGAATTTCTTCTTAAATTATTTAGTGAGAAATGCCTAGAGCTTACACCTGAAAACTATTCCGATGTATATAGACAAGTCGATAATCAACTTTTGGAAAAGTACAAATCTAATACTCGTAGTCATAAAATGGCACGCTTAGAATTCGCGAAATATATCAAGCGTTTTAATCGTTTATCAAATCAAAACTACCCTATTCCTGCAACACCTGTTCGTCATGAAAGCCCCCCACCCCAACAAAATATTGAGACTTTAAAACATGGTAAAAGGGTGACTCAATTTGCCAAAAATTTGATTGCTCACTGGACAGAACATAATGACTTCAGTCCAACTCAATCCCTCGCTTTTTGTTTGATCAGCACAATATTATTTAATGGCATTTATAATGAGAACGAACTACAAAAGTTTTTAAAAATCATTTTAAAAACTAAGAAATTTCAAAGCTTTTCAAACCTAAATCATATTGTTTCACTTGAGATCCCGAACCGGCATTTCGGTAATCAGCGTATAAATAACCTGAATTTTTCAGTGAGCTATACAAAAACGTTTGTGTTAAACGATATTGTGAAATGCTGGATCTACAGACTAAAACATCAAAAATTTGATTTATTTTCAGATATTGATGACGCAGAACAAGTGATCAACACTTGCATCATCGAATGCTTTCCTGAGGAAAAGGTACGTTATAAAGACCTGTTAAAATATGGTTTTTACTACACACAGTTCCTAAAAAACAGTGGACTGGATCAAATGTCCATTTGTATCTTAAAAAATGAAATTTACAGTTCCAGTCCTCTCGAAAAACAATTAGCAGCTTATTTTATTCAGCCTGAACCCACGCCTACCCATACGATTCAGGAAGTTTATGAAAACCCTCAAGACCAGTCTAAAGTCACTATTGCATTAGATGTTGCCGATATTTTAGTAGAAATACGTCAAGCTATTCGTGCAAAAAACTATAGCGATCAACTCATAGAATTATATGCCAGAGAACAATCTTCAGCCTTGGAACGTTTGCTGCTGTGGAGCATTCTACGCTCAAAATTAACGGAACCTCAACTGGACCTTCTCAATCATATTATTCAGCAGCAGCAACGATTTAAGCGCAAGCTTATACGTGCAGATTTTAAGCCGCTCAAGCAAAGTTCTCTGAAGACCATGTTTTCACAGTTTGCAGTCCATTGGCTGCAGGCAACGCAAGACAAAGATATTTCATCATTTTCAGATGCTGATTTTGAAGATCTGTATGGAGAAATGCTTTTATTAAAGAAAGAAACAACTAGAGCGACTTTACAAAAACGTCTACAGGAGTTTCATCACAAACAGACCTTATTCTTTAACGCACCCACTATCGATCTAGATAATTTAATCCAGGTAAAAATCTGCAGAACCGCATTGATCTCGCCCCATATTTTTCACCACATGCTAGAGCAGCTCGAAAATACTCAAGATATTTCGATTCAGGATAAAAATATATTTAAACTGATTTTTATTCTAGGATTCAGAGTCGGACTACGGATCAATGAAACATTGAATATCTTCGTACGTGATCTATTTATTAGTGAAGATGCTGTGATACTCACCATTCGCAACAATCGCAATAAAAATCAAAAAAGCTACTCAGCTTACCGCAAGATTCCCCTGCATCATCTACTTAAAGCCGACGAATTACATGCATTTAAAACATACAGTCAGAATAGAAAACGTCTGCTAAAAGAACAAGGAAAATCAGTTGCACACCCGCTGTTTTTAAAACAGTCCTTAGAAGAAACTCATGAAAATGAAGTGAATTCCCTATTGAAACAATTGATCCAGCCAGTTTTTGGAGAACACAATTTTACTTACCATAGTCTGCGCCATTCTGCATTTAATCATCTTTACCTGATTTTAAAAAACTCAACACTTTCAGATGCATTTACTGACTATAGCCCACATGAGCAATTACGTATCCGTTATGCATTGTTGCGAAACAGAAATACTCAGCAAACCTGGTATGCACTTTCTCATTTTGCCGGGCACCTAACCCCTGACACGACCTGTTCAAACTATCTGCATTTAATGCATCTAGCAATTAGCTACCAGCTGAATCAAATGCACAGCCCGCTTCCTAAAGAAGCCTATTTTAACATTCTGAAACATGATGATGCCATTAAATATCCTGTTCAGCAGCGGGCGATCAAACAGTTTTTATTTCATCAACTCACTAAAGACCGTTACAGGCAACATGATCATCAATTTCAACTAGGTCAACAGAAATCGCCTGATTCACTGATGCTAGGAGCTCATGACTCAGAGATGACTTTTGAATTATTGCATCACATTCTTGCAGTAGAAAAAGAACAAGACCTTATGTTACCTGAAACTATTCCTTTGCAAATCGCGCAAAAATTACGTGCTAAAGCCCAGCATTTGAAAACCTCCTGTGTAAACCAAAAAAAATCATCGAGGTTATTTACCACAGATTTTTTAAGGAAAACTCCGAATGCATTGGTCACCATGTTGCCAACCAATCAGGAGGAAAAAAAGGTCATTCAACATGTTCAGGAGCGTTATGCAAATGTACAAAGTAAATACAAAAAACAGCTTCATACAATCTACTCAATTTATCTTGAAAAAGCTCAGCCCAATTCAGCCCAGTTAATTTTTGAACTCAATGAAAAACGGCAACTGAAGAAACTTCTTTCTTTTATTCATAGCTTATTTCCCAAAAAATATCTTCATTTAGAACTCTCTCAGCAGAGCAAAACAGAGCTCAAAAAGACATTACAGGATTTAACATTACGGGCAGAAAACTTCAGCCTGACTGAAAATGAAAGGCGAATTAAGTTCTGCTTCAAGGATAAAGATGCAAAAGCACTTGGGGTATTCAAGTTACTGATGTATCTGATGATAGTTTCTCATCTTTAATGCAAATTATTGGATAAGTTTGCCACGCATTCTTATTCGTGGTTTACCAGTCATTCCTGTAATGATTTAATATAGACTTCCAAGCGTGAGTGGTAAAATTAATCATCTTAAAGAGCAATAACTGTTTGTCCCACTAGCCAAATAATGTCTGTCCAAGTTAGCACAAAATTTAATGATCATTTAAACAAGAATTTGCAGTATTAGTTTACAATTCGAAGTGAATAAAAAGCATAAATTGCCGCAGCACAATGAAATTGAAGAAATATTTCCAGAATATGATGAATAAGTTGTGAATCGGTACCCAATAAGTTATCAGAAAAGATAAAACCCTGCCCAACCTCATTGCTCCAAACCACTTGTGCCAAATATTCCAGATTAACCTGATAGCAAATACTGGTTCCTCGCGACATCAGGCGAAACTGATTAAGCTTAAAGCAGGTTGTTAGACTCTATTAAATTGTAAATGTCTAATTAGACTTTTTTAGTCTAATTAGATCTAATCAGGCCAATTAAGCACCCTCCTTACATCAAATGGTTTATTTCTATAAATCCATTATTTTGTGTTTTAATAGATATATATAGATATAAGGCCCAATATTATGGATTTAAAATTCAAAAAGCCTGAAGAGGTTGTCACGTTATTATGTGAAAGGCTTCGCAAAGAACGACTTTATCTGGAAATGACTCAGGCAGACGTCGCTACACGTGCTGGTATTAGTGTGAATACAGTATCTAATCTGGAAGCCGGTCGAAATGTTTCATTTGAAAATTTAGTACGCGTTGCCATGGTATTGGGCCGATTAAAAGAATTAGAGGAACTCTTCAAACCTCATTTAAACAGTGTAAATGACATTCTCCGCTATGAGAGCAATACGGCTCGCCAACGTATCAAAAGGAAATAAGTCCATGCTCAAAAAACTTAATGTTTACTACAATGGATGGGGTGAATATTGGCTTTGGGGTACACTGGTCTCCTCAACCGCAATCACAGGTCGGCCATTAATTGCCTTTGAATACAGTGCAGAAGCGATCAGTAAAGGTTTAGAACTTTCCTCTTACCTACTTCCATTAAAAGGTGACTCATTAAGAACGAACTTTCCTACACATCAAATGGGATTGCCAGGTCCTATATATGATGCCCTACCCGATGGTTGGGGCATGCTTCTTATGGATCGCTTATTTAAAAAAAATGGACTCAATCCAGCACGGATTGGGCCATTAGAACGACTCACGTATATTAATACACATGCAATGGGGGCATTATCCTTTGAACCTTCAGCACCTGAGTTAGCATTAACTGAAAATACTCCACTGATTAAACTCGCTCAAGAAGTTCAGCAAGTTCTCAAAGGAGAAGGTGCAGAATTTTTACAGCATTTATTAATTATGGGTGGATCTCCACAAGGTGCAAGGCCAAAAGCACTCGTCTATCGTGATCCTGTCACCAACGAATTCTCAACAGTTAGCTCACATCAACATGAAGCTTGGCTGATCAAATTTCCCGCTCAGCAAGAGCATCCTGAAGTTTGTGCAATTGAAGCTGTTTATGCAGAATGTTTGCGTCATTGTCATATTGATACCCCTGACACTCAATATTTTACTCTTCCGAATGGATTAACCGCATTTGCATCAAAGAGATTTGACCGCCACGATGGCATGCGTATCCCTATGCAAAGTTTAGCGGCCTTCACCGGAGCTGATTTTAAATCACCAGGGAGTTTAGACTACAGTAACTTTCTTCGCGCTGCACACTTTTGCACCAATGATGTTCGCGAAAAAGCAATTGCATTCAAGCGAGCTGTTTTCAATGTAGTCTTCAATAATCGAGATGATCATTGCAAAAACTTTTCATTTCTGATGTCCCAAAATGGGCAATGGAAACTCTCCCCTGCTTATGATGTTACTTTCTGTGAGGGGCCAGGTGGATATCATCAAATGGATATCATGGGTGAGGCACTGGATATTCCTCGACAAGCTCTTGTAAAACTTGGTACTCAGGAAGCGGAACTTTCTGCCCAAGAAGTCGATGAAATTATTGGCTCGATTTGTAAGGTTGCAATCCGATTCAGCAATATCGCTCATGATCTATTACCTGGACAAATTCAAACAGAGACTCTCCAGATGATCCAAAATAGGATTGAGCATAATATTCATTTATTGAATTGAATATAAAAAAATTTCATGAGGATCAAGAATCATTATATTAAATTATATAATGTTGTTGTTTCTCATGAAAATTCGCACCAAAATACAGGTGACTTTTATAGACTAAAATTTCCAATATGAAGTGACCAAAATACCCTTAAATGATCTAAATTGCTAAAAATTTCAACCCACTAAAAACTACACACAATCAATTAAATCATATACTTATAGTTAACATCATTTAATGGCATAAATCTCGGTGACCTTGCCAAGGTTGGGGTCTTTCACGCATCCCTTCCCTCAAAGAAGTCGCATCACCCGCATAATAAGGGTTGTGATGCTTGAAGTTCGGCGCAGTGTAATTGCTGTAAGCTTCATCGACTTCACCAGCTGCGGCAAGCTCTAAAAACCGTACTGCAATTTGTTTTTGAGATAAGTTCATGATTATCTTCTACTTTTTATTTTAGACCTTACTGCAACAGGTCATCTTCTTCGTCTTCCTCGAAGACATAGGCCATACAGCCCCATCCATCATATTCGCCCTGAAATTTCTCAGCGATGCTGGCAAACCATTGTTCCAAGTCAACAATGTCTGAATACTCAGGTTCCATGTTAACGAAGATAGTAATCACCCATTCATTTGGCTCAACAGAGTCATCTTGAAAAAGTGAAACTTTTTGTTCTTGATAAAGCAAATACAGCGCACATTGCTCTGCATTTTTCTGATCATGAAAAGCAATAGAAAATTCAATTTCATGCAGCTCGGTTAAGTCATCCCCATCTTCAGCCATTTGCCAAAGTACGTTGCCGTTATCGTCATCTGGAAATTGTTCGTAGTCACGAGTCATAAAATGTTCCTTGTTGTTGTCGCAGTATTAATATTATTCGACATCAAGAATACCCGACTTTTATTGCAGTTTGGGTATATATTCCGTTCCCAATTGCATCAAATTAATTTTTTAATTATATAAATTTTAAAAAGGCACTTGTGACTCAATCACTACATCCGTTCCATTTAAGGGATGTTGGAAAGCCAAATATGCGGCATGTAAGGCCATGCGGTTTAAGCGAAAACGTTTAGGCTCAGGGTGATATAACTTGTCCCCCATAATCGGATGTCCTATATGCATCATGTGCACACGTAGCTGATGTGAACGTCCTGTTACTGGTTCAAGTAATACTCGACTTTGATTGTTCTTTTCATCATAAATGAGTGGTTGAAACAAGGTTTTAGCATGTTTTCCTAATTCAAAATGTACAATTTGTCTTGGGCGATTTTCCCAGTCAGTAATGAGAGGAACTTCAACGCTGCCCTCTTGTGCGACTTGGCCTTGCACCAACGCAATATAATGCTTTTTAACTGTTCTGGCCTGAAACATTTTACTTACAGCAACTTCTGCATCACGATGCTTGGCAAACATAAGTAAGCCCGACGTCGCCATATCTAAACGATGCGTCACTTTAGCCAAAGGGAATTTTTCTAACACCCGTAAATAAGCACTGTCATGATGCTCTGGTAAACGGCCCATTACCGACAACAAACCCGCAGGTTTATCAACCACAATTAAATCGTCATCTTCAAATAGAATTGAAAGTGGATCTTGTGGTGGAGCGTAAACAAAGTTGTCGTTTAAAGGCATGGTCGTAGAAGCAGCAATGGAGCATGGCGGCAAATCATAAAGAAATTTCGGTTCTACCGCAAAATAATCTATAACGCTCTACTCATGTTCCACGTGAAACTCAGAAAATCTTTATCGTTTTTTATTCATTTCAGCCAAAAGATCGAGCTGAATTTCTTGAATATGCGCAAGTCTTTCCCATTGATGCGACAAAAGATGATCCATTTTTTCATGCAAATGGCGAATCTCAAGCTCGGCTTTTAAATTAATCTGGTAGTCATGTTGAGAACGTAAGCGGTCTTTTGCTTCTTGGCGATTTTGGCTCATCATAATAATAGGCGCCTGAATTGCAGCTAAACATGACAATACTAAATTCAGCAAAATAAAGGGATAAGGATCAACAGGCCGTACTACCATTACGACCGTATTTAGAATAATCCAGCCTGTCAAAAATAGAGCAAAGCAAATAAGGAAAGCCCAACTTCCTCCAAATGATGCGATTTTATCTGCCAGTTTTTCCCCAAACGTCCATTTTTGATCAAAGTCGGATTCGGTATTTCGGCTAATTAGCTCGTGGCGTTGCATACTGCCAATCACTTCATTTTCTAAATTAGAGAGTTCACCCTTTTCTGAGCGTAATAGCGACTGCACATATTTAATTCGATAATCTGCCAGATCGGCCCGACAAATAAAACTTGAGTAATTCCAATCTGGATAGTCTTTTAAAATTTCGTCGCTAATCACATTACGGATGACTTCACCAGACACTAGATCTTTTAAAGAAAAATTTTTCCCACAAACGGCGCACTGCCGACACTGATTTTTATTTTCCATATTATTCAGCTCTTTATTATGATAATAAGATTATTATATAAACAATTTTGGCTGATCACATCGTAAATAAAAATAGTAATCTAACCTAAAATCTGTAAAGTCGCTGGTACGATTTTTCGATGGGCAGGAATTACAGGTAGCATATACAATCGCCCAAGCCAATTTTTAATATGCACTATTGTAGTTACGGTAAGCACTTGGGTATCTTCATTTTTATAAATAGATAAAGTCACATTTAAGTGCTTGTCATCGTCTCCAATCACTAATTCATTTTCGGTACGCTGCAAAAAAGTAAAAATTCCAATTCGGTCACCTGCCACATACTCATTTTCTTTTTTATGAGTATCAATCTGCTTAAAACTTCCTAAATCTTTAAGCCCAATCTTTGAAGTAATTTTATTACGCATATTCATGCTCCACTCTATCCACTGCGGAGTGTGCTGAAATAGCTTAATAAGCTGCTCAAATACACTTAGATCAGGTTGACCAAGCACAATGCTCCACGAGTCGTGGAAGTAGGCATTGTTCAATTGAGATGAGATTTGACTGTCAGAAGGTAGCGAAGAAAGATAAGGCTTATTCATAAATTATATTCTTGTAAAGTATCGTTTTTATTATAGAGAATTTTTTAGGGTGTCAAGGGAAAACATCTATGGTTTACTTCAACAATCATAACTTTGTAAGTTATAACCTTGTGCCTATAAACTTTTGATCTATAGCGTCCTAAGCCGAATCGAGACCTTTTGGGTGAGTACACACTAACGTTATACGTTTTGGTGCATGCTACTCTTTTCGATCCCTATCACACCCTTGAGATATAGTTTAGCCACCACCCTGCGGGATTGTTTTTCTAAGAAAAGCGAATTTTTATTATTTTTGGGATTTTTTACAACATTAAGCCAATTTAAAAGAATTTATTCCCATTTAAACATAATTAGTTAAATTTAAATTCCACTTTATTTGTATTTTTCGGTTTATTTTACCAAGAAAATTTTTTAAGCCAAATTGGAAGTTCGTTCAACCGCGCATGTTTAGCCCAATAACTCATGTAAAGCTGACTCCCTAATCCCCGCTTTTAAGCATTTTTATTCTTTGAGTACTATTCTTAGAGATAACTTTTGCGCTTGAATACATTATAAAAACATATTATAAACTATTTCTAACCAAATAATTGGTTTTTTGGAACTTTATAATGAACAACAATATTATAATTTTTGGTTATGGAACGGGTATTTCCAAAGCCGTAGCACATAAATTTGGTAAAGAAGGCTATAAAATCGGTTTAGTGGCACGTAATGCTGAAAAACTCGAAAAAGCCATTTTAGAACTTAAAACACAAGGTATTGAAGCTTACGCTTTTGCATGTGATTTAGCGGTTCTTGAAGATATACCAAATCTTATTAATCGTATTAAAGACCGATTAGGAGAGATTAAAAATATTCATTGGAATGCTTTCCATGATATTGAAGGAAATATCTTAGAAACCCCTCCACTAGAGCTTAGTAAAAGCTTTCATATTCGTGTTTCGAGCTATATTGCGACGGTTCAAACTTGCTTAGGTGATTTAGAGAAGAACCACGGCAGTATTTTATCAACAAATGGAATTTTTGCTTTCGATGCAGTGGGTATCGACTTGGTTGCCAAAGAATATTCATCCTTAGCAACCACCGCTGCCGCTCAATACAAAGCCACCAACTTGCTTGCTCATAGTCTCGCTGACTCAAATGTTTACGTAAGCCAAGTGATTGTGAATGGCTTTGTTGATGGAACACCGGGCACACAAGATAAGACCTACACAGTACATCCAGAAACCATTGCAGAGCAGTTCTGGTACTTACACCAACATAAACAAGAAACAGTTTCTCTTTGTGGAGAAGCCATTCAAGCGGCTTAAACTATTTCTTATGACAGAAGAAGCGTAATCAATTACGCTTCTCTGATAAATAAATAAACCCGCTTTGGCGGGTTTATTACATTTCTAGTTCTCAACTTAATAAATTATAGATCAAATTTAGCACCAACAAATTGATTTTATTCAAAATTAGCATTCGTCAACTTTACTTTATTTGATTGATAAGCATCATTTGAGTAATTTTTTCTTAATTCGATTCTACATTCAGTATCAATTTTTGCTTTTTTAATATCGACTGAACAATCATCATTTTTACATATTTCGACATGTGCCATATATTTATATAATTGATTATTAATTTCTTCTGAATCTAAGTCTACTCCACCTCTTACCATAAACTGATTTTCCAAACAATTTAGCTTAGAAATAGGAAATGCATTTTTTTCAGAAATTTCTTTTAAAGAAGAAGAGCTTGTAACAAAACCTTGGTATGTTTTTTCTCCACTATACATAGATTGGAAATATTTAAATTTTCCAAAATTAATATCGGTAGATTGATAATCTATATTTTTAGAAGTACAACCAAATAATAAAAATATCCATATACATGATAAAAATTTCATTTTACTTGAACCTTTTTTAATTCGGCTTGCAATATTTGCTCTGGTGATTTAGAAAAGAATCATGGCAGTATTTTATCGACAAACGGGATTTTTGCTTTCGATGCAGTTGGCATCGACTTTGTTGCCAAAGAATATTCATCCTTAGCAACTACAGCTGCCGCCCAATACAAAACCACCAACTTACTTGCTCATAGTCTAGCGGACTCAAATGTTTATGTGAGCCAAGTGATTGTGAATGGTTTTGTTGATGGGACATCTGGAGCACAAGATAAGACCTACACGGTACATCCAGAAACCATTGCGGAGCAGTTCTGGTACTTACACCAGCATAAGCAAGAAACTGTTTCCTTTTGTGGTGAAGCCCATTCAAGCTGCTTAAACTATTTCTTATGACAAGAGAAGCGTAATCAATTACGCTTCTTACAGCTTATTGCACATAAGGCCAAATATCTGGGTCTATATAGCTCTCATCTATATGGTAACCCTCTTTTTTCATATTATTTTCTTCAGTTTTACGGGCTTTCTTATTATTGGCAACTTCAGTTTCAAATGCTTGCTTTAACTGCTCTGAATTCATCTTATCTGTATCAGATATAGCATTTCGTCCTGCATATTTAAAGTTCTCAAAGCTATACCTCACCATATACTGTTCTTTTTTATCATCTTGATACGTTTGTTGAAGGCTAATACTTAATTCTGCATCACCATTGTATAAGTTAAATACGAGTCTATTTGTTTTCGATAAAATGTCCTGCCATTCTTTAAAACTTAATACATAAGTCGGATCGATAACCTTACCCATCGTTTCATTCATATGCTTAAAATTATCTTGCTTATCAATTCGAGCACTAAAAGGTAAAAAATATTGCTTCCATTGTTTGTCATTAATCTGATGTACTAATTTAGTATAAGCAGTATAGGCTTCTTGGCTCGTGGTATATTCATTTGGATGTAAGCTAGCATTAATGTCCATGATTTGAATACCATCATTGCTTCGTCGAGCTACTTGTGTACCTAGCACACTGATCACATTTTCAATTTCTAAATTACTCTTTTCAGTAATCACACGTACTCGACCTAGTTTTGGTGGAGTCCAATCTAATGATAAAAAATTCATCCCTGCAGGCTGACGATCAACTGGCGTAGTACTATTTTTACTAAAATCCTGCATGCCTTGTTCACCAAAATGAAGGGCTATTACATCTTGATTTTGGTTCATCGACTTATTTCCTTGGGTAGTATTATTTGCGGGCTTACAAGAAGTTAAAAAGATGCATGTAATAATGCAGATAAATAAAGATAAATAGTTTTTCATGATAAGTTTCCAGCCTTGTCTAACATCACACCTTCCCTTCATTACTACTTGAATGTATTTTAAAATCGGCTTTACTATTTCCCCATTTAGAAATGGTTTTCAATTCTTGTTGTAAAAATGGCCGACCTTTTTCATCAAGCATTAAACGGTGATATTTTTCAGCTGCTTTACCAATCCATTTCATACGACTATCATAATCTTCAGCAATCGTATCCTTGAGAGGAGCAATATAGACATCCTCTTTTAGCTCTACTAATTGATCAGCTTTACTACCTGTATAATTACCAAACCAATTCTTTTTTACCGCGTCTACACTATAATCACTTGATAGAACAAGTGTGGCATCTGGCATACCTATAAACCAACGTTGCATCCACGCGCCAAATTTAACTGATGTATTTTCCCAAACAACAACTTGAAGAATATTATGTTGCTCCTGTACAGCAATAAACATTAAATGCGCAAATAAATCATCTTTAGCAATTTTAAATTTTTTTTGTTCACTTTTTTCATTCGCAAAAGCTTTCTCAATTTCAGGTAATAGAGCAAAAGCCTTTCTAATTTCTTTTGTCGCTTTTAAATTTTTAATACTAGGTAAACACGATGACCATGGCAAATTCATTAATGCTGGCTTAACAAATTTGAATGTACTTGTATCTCGTGTATCTTTACAACTCTTAAAAGATTCCGAAGATACACTCCAAGCTAAATGCCAAGGAGCAATATCCATAAACAACCACAAATTGCCACGAGCAAAAAGATTTATAGCCTCTTGTACACCGACATTATAGCCAAGCAGACTCCCCCAATGCTTGAATATAGTTGCAACTGTTTTTGAGGCAAAGGCTCCTAAGCCCATCCAATAATATCGTCCTAGTAGATTTTTATTCCCACCGAGCTCTATTTCTAAAAATATTTTGGCATATACAGAGGCAATTCTTCTTGCTCTTGCCTCATATCCTGGCTCAAGTTTATAGTTATTCGCTCTTTGTAAATTAGATAATCTCTTGATCGCTTCTTGCTGATATATTTCCCAAAATGTCAAACAGTCACAGTGAGCATCCTTACAACTATGTTCACTTATGTTCGTTTTACTGTTCCAATCTAAACTGTTAGACATTTTTACTTCCTTGCGCTGGATCTACCCAAACTTCGGCTTCATCTACTGTTTCTAGATCCAACCATAACAAATCGAGCTTAAGCCCCTGTTCTTTAGGGCTATGTATTTCTTTGGTTTGACCTTTCTTATCTGAGTTAGCAAAAATTTCTTTACCTTCAGAAGATATCTTGTAATCAACAAATGAAAGTGGTCCACCTGAAGGTAATAACATCTTGAACCTCTCATTATAGGCTTCATAAGCAGGTAACCCTTGAAGGTTCATGCCTACTTCAGCTCCTCCTTTAAACAAATGCTGTCCAGCCTTCACCTCAAACTTGCCGCTCGTAGTCATAAAAATGCCCGAACCGGTAATTTTGACTTGAGAACCGCCTGCGGTGAGTACAATTTCTTTGGCTGCGGTCGCTTCGATTTTGTCTTCAGTCGAAATCACCTGAACAGCTTTACGGGCAATCAAATCTGCTCCATCGCCTTGCGCTTGTATCTCAACTTTGCCTTTGCCTGCATAGAGTCTTGCCCCTTCTTGAGCTGCAAAAAGACTAATTTTATTTTGGGCATGTGCAATCAGGTTCTTTTGGGTAGACAGATTAATGCTGTCTCCAGCAGTTTGGTTTAGCTGCCCATCTGCGGTTAAGTGAATGTCTTCGTTACTACTCAACGCGACACTATTCGGACTTGCCAGCAGCATAATCGCTTCTTTAAAGGTTTTGGCTTTTGCGTTGTCTTGCTGCTCAAGTTTTTCAATAAAAGATTTTAAGTTTTCTAAATTTTCTAACGGGTCAGTTTGCTGATTTTTAGCAACTTCACTGAGTGCCTTGGCATTGTTGAGGCCGCCTTCTATTTGTTGCTTAGCCTCATTTGCATCAAGGTGTACACCTTGAGCTTGATCCTGTTTGTGGGTACTAACGAGTAAACCACTGCCAGCTCTTACTGCGCCCCACTGGTCTGTTCTTAGTTCGAAGCCTTCACCACGACCTTCACTCTCCGCCTTATCTTTTGGATGGCTTAAGTTACCCAAGTTGAGCTGGCTTGCCGCATGACTACTTTGTAGCTGGGCACTGATTTGCCCTGTGGTGTCATCAAAACGTAGCTGGTTAAAGCCTTTACCGTCGACTTCTTCTGAGCGGATGCCGCTGAGTTTTTTAGTGTCAGGTAGCTGGCCTTTTTGGTCAAACTGCGTTGGGTGACGTTCGGCTTCATGAATACGTCCGACTACAAATGGGCGGTCAATGTTACCGTCAAAGAAGTCGATCACCACGATCTCACCAACACGTGGCAAGAAGCGTGCGCCATAACCTGCGCCTGCCCATGGAGTCAGTACATCGACCCAAGCGGAGTCAGTGTCATTGTCGTTACTTCCAGCTCCACCGTCATGGCTATGTTCGTCAGTTCGGGTAAACAAGAAACGGACTTTAATGCGCCCCCACTGGTCGACATGGATGCTTTCGCCTTCTAGTCCCACCACTTTAGCGCGCTGCGGGTAAGCGGCTGGTCGGTGTTCTAGCGGGCTATATTCAGGGACAGCTTTAATGTTGCGTCGAACAACGTTCAGTTCAGCAAAGTGGCGCTGCTCAGGGTTTTGGTTGTCGAGTTCGGCTGCGTTGAGTTTGTCTTTGGGCAACAGACGCTCAAGTTGCTGTTGTAATTCTTTTGGTAAATTATTCTGGTTGTAGTAGTGCTTGCTTAAAATTAAGAATTCTTTATCGGCACTGTCATGTTGGTCGAGTTCTGGATGGTCATTGAGTTCAAACCAGTAACCCACCTGTGCATCACGGATGTTACCTGAAACGGTAAATTGTTTAGAACTCAGGTGATGGTAAGCATTAATGTGCTGGTTAAGCTGTTCAATCTGGCCATTGCCTGAAGCAGTGGCTTGGTCTTCACCGTTTAAGTCCTGCATCCAAGCGGGGCTAACATGCCATGCATCTTCAAGGTTTAGGCTAGCATTGTCATAGTGTTCGCTGTGCTGCTGTTTACCTTGTACGCTGCCACTGCCTTCTTCTTGCTGGAGGGCATCGGCTTGCCAGCGTTGCACATGAACAGAAGTCGGTTGTAAGCGGCGTTCAGCCGTGACTTGGGTAATGGTGTCGAACTGTTCTGTCGCACTGCTGCGTTGGTAGCGGAGACTACGGCGTTCAAGCGCCTGATAATTTTGGTTATCGTCAATTAAACGTAACACTTGTGGCTGAATGGAAGCATTCGGGTCAGTGACAAAAAGTTGCGATTCATCGACCAACCAGTTAATGCCTTCACTACGCCATAAACGGGTTAAAAAGTCATAATCGCTTTCGTTTGACTGCATCACAAATGGACGCACATCATAGTCTTTGGTTAAGCCAGATGTGTCGAGTGTTAAGCTTGCGGCAAATAACGGGCTTTTCCCCTGCCATTCTTTAAATAGAATTTCGCTAATATCGCGCACGCTTTTGTTCATAAACACGCGGCTATTACGGCGTTTATGCCAGAGTGCAGTTGGGTCTTTTAAGGTGAGGTTATAAATGGTGAGTGAGCCGTCGCTTTGCCCTTGGCTCGCTTCGGTAATAATGCCCGTGGTTCTAAAGAACTGGCCTGTATCGGTGACTTGATCTACGGCAACCTGACAGCCAATAAATTGTTTTAATGCAATATGTGCGTTTGTCGATAGACACAGTAACTCAGCAACGCTACCTTGATTGAGGGTATGTTCACCCTCAATGCGTTGCAAGAAAACTTGCTGATTTAAAGACTGATTTGAGAATTGGATATGAACAGCGCGATTTTGTGAAACAAGGCCTAAACGCTCCAATATACTCGACACACTCATCTGCATTTTTATTATCAATCAAACTTATATTTAGGCCGCATTTTAATTAAAAAAAGACTAATCTGTCTATCTATACTCATTTTCAAAATGTAACTAGTCTAAATATGCAGTTTTAGGTTAATTTTTTATTAAATAGGTATTTAAACCGTAAAATCAGATCATTTTAAAGCACTATAAACCAACCAAATATATTTAATATTTTTCTTTTATATTCAAATAGATATTGAAGAAAACAACTACTCAAATTAATAAAATGCAGGATGAGATATGAAAATAAAAAATACTACTTTTTATATATTTACGATGATTTTCTCTCTTCATTCTTCAGCATTTGCTGAACCGAGCGTGGCCGATATTCAATATCGTGCAGAACAAGGACAATCCGTTGCTCAATATCATCTGGGGATGATGCTTTTAAGTGGCGAACAAGGCGTTGTTAAAAACTATGAGCAAGCGTTTAAATGGCTAACTGTGGCTGATCAAAATGGAAGTATGGGGGCAAAATATAGTTTAGGGATGATGTATTACACAGGCACGGGCGTCGAAAAAGATGCCAAGCGCGCTTTTGATTATTTTACTAAGGCTGCGGCCAAGGACCATGCGAAAGCACAATATAACTTAGGGGTGTTATATGACAGAGGTGAAGGAACTGCGCAAGATTATGGAAAGGCGTTTGAATGGTTTAGTCGTGCTGCCAAGCAAGGCTACCCACCCGCAGAATATAATTTAGCTCATCTATATAAAAAAGGTCACGGCGTCTCACAAAGCGATGAGCAAGCACTTAAGTGGTACACCAAAGCGGCTGAGCACAATGAAAGCGATGCTCAGTACAACTTGGCCCAGATGTATTTAAATGGTGAAGGCACACCGAAAAACCTACAACTGGCAAAGAAATGGTTTCAGCACGCTGCCGATGCAGGCGATGTAGATGCGAAAGAAATGCTTAAAAGTTTAGAATAGGCAGCTATCTCTATAATATTTTATTTATAAGATACTGAACCCTATTATTAATAAGATTATTTTATTATTTATTTTTTCTAATTAAATATAAATATTAATCCTATTATTTTAAAAATACATTTAGTTTTATTATTAAATCAAAAATATTTTAAACATTAAATTGACGTAATTAAAATCACCGATTATTATCTCGTTGCTGGCCTACATTGCCAGACGGTTTTGACAGACCGTAACTAGTAGCGGGTTATAGTTCTACTATAATTCGTTAGACCCTTGCGTCCCCTTTTCTTTGCGGTAGGATGATCTGACCCCATAAAGTTGGACAGTTAGTTAAGCAGTTTTTAAAAACTGGTTTCTATATTGTACAGGGGATAAACCTTGTAGCTTCACCTTGATTCTCTCATGATTATAATAATGAATGTACTCTCGTATAGTTTTCTCTAACTCATCAGTTGATTGAAATTTTTCACCATGAAAGCACTCCGATTTTAATATTCCAAAGAAGCTTTCTATTACAGCATTATCTAAGCAATTTCCTTTACGAGACATACTTTGAATTAAACCATGTTGCTTTAATTGCTGTTGATAATGAGCCATTTGATATTGCCATCCTTGATCTGAATGGAGAATTGGTTTCTCATGTCGCTTAAGTTTAGCTAAAGCATGAATGAGCATATCTTTCACTAACTCATAATTGAGTTTACGTTGGATCCGGAAGGTAATAATTTCCCCATTAAATAAATCTATAATTGGTGATAGATAAAGTTTTTCACCGTTAACATTAAATTCCGTCACATCAGTTGCCCATTTCTGGTTGGGACGGTTCGCTTTAAATTGCCGTTGCATAATGTTATCGGCCACCATCCCGACACAACCACTTTTATATGAGCGATATTTTAGTGCTCTGATACGTGATTTAAGTCCCATAGTTTTCATAAGACGATATACACATTTATGGTTGATTATTATTCCTGTACTTTTCAGAGCAAGAGTAATTCTACGATAGCCATAGCATCCCTTATGCTTGTGATATATGGACTTGATCTGCTGTTTTAACTCAGTATATTTATCCTTAGAGCGTACAGCTTTCATGTGATAGAAATAAGTACTACGAGCGATCTTGGCAATACTGAGTAAGAGCTTTAATGGATAAATTTGCCTTAATTCTGAAATAACTTGAACACTGTCTGCAGTAGAAATTGAATTTAGGTACGTTGCTTCAGTTTTAAGGCTTTTAGCTTTTTTAAAAAGGCAACCTCTGCTCGTAAAGCGGTCACTTCATCAATGAGCTCCTGCTGAGATTTATCTTTGTCATCTTTTACAGACTTGGTTATTTTAGTTTTATCTTGTTTAAGCATATTGGTATAAATCCTCGTGGTATTAAACCCAGCAATCCCTTCTTTATGATACTGAGCTAGCCACCTTCTTAAAATTGACGTCCCGCTCAGATTTAACCGTCTTCTAACTTCTCTTACCGGTATCTTATCAAGAAGCATTTGTACAGCCTTGATTTTAAATTCGGAAGAGTAGTAGGTTTTTTTAGTTTTAACATTCAGGCCATCTTCACCTTGTGCCTTATAGTTTTCAATCCATAAGCGGATGGTTTGGAGATCTACATTAAATTCTTGTGAAAGGATTTTATATCCTTTACTTCCCTCTAAATAAGCTTGAATGACTTTTAATTTTAACTCTTTTGAATGCTTCGGAATTGGCATAGAGCACACCTCATAAGTTTTAAAAGTCTAACTTATGGGGTGCAGTTCAG
>NZ_JAKTIG010000083.1:0-46164 GCF_027855145.1 Acinetobacter sp. AOR18_HL | reverse complement strand
TTTCTAGGACGAGTATTCAGTGACATGGCAACTTGATTTAAATAATGCTGATCTGCCTGATTTAAATCAATCCCTTTAGGTAAATATTGCCTAATTAAACCATTCATATTTTCGCATGTGCCTTTTTGCCAAGGTGAATGTGGGTCACAGAAATATACATCTATGCCTAAATCTTCTTCGAGTATTTTATGTTCTGACATCTCGCGTCCACGGTCATAGGTCAACGTTTTACGCAGTTCTGCAGGTAAATATTTCAGAGCTTCAGTTAAAGCCTTGCGCACTGATTCTGCCTTTGCATCAGGTAATGTTGCCAAGATACAGAGCCGTGTATTTCGTTCAATAAGTGTTGCTATCGAACTTTTATTGTCTTTACCTTTAATTAAATCAGCTTCCCAATGACCCGGTATTTTTCTTTCTTGAACTTCGGCTGGGCGCTCATGAATAGTTTTAATATCCTGTAATATAGAATCTTTTTTAGGTTCACCGTTAGCTTTTCGCTTTTTATTTTCATGACGCAGACAGGATAATAAGTCTTTTTTCAACTCACCCTTGGGTAATGCTCGTATCGTTGAATAAATCGTTGTATGGCTTACATTCATTGTTTGATCCAAATCAGGAAATGTCTTTAAACGCTTTGCTATTTGCTGAGGAGACCATAAACAACGGATCGCTTCAACAATAAATTTCCAGAGGATTGAATCGATTTTGAGTTTTCTGTGACCACGTCTACGTCTAGCGAAGGTGTTATCAGAAGCATATCGAGCTTGATAAACGTCATTGATGCTATTTCTTTTAAGCTCACGATAGATCGTACTAGGATGTCTTTTAATGAGTTCAGCAAATTTTCTGGCTGAAAAGCCTTCTTTTCTTGACTCAAGCATTAATGCAGTACGATCTTCAAAGTTAAGATGATGGTATGACAATTTTATATACTCCATAAACCCTTTAAATTAATTAGGTGGTTTATGTCGCACTTCAAGTTTTACTCTGCCTAGTCATAAATTCATTAAATAATATAAATAAAAATATTGATTATTAAGAATAATTTAAAGATTATTCTATAATAAATCTTCACAACAACCTCTTTAATAAAAAATAAATTTATAATATATTTTAAACTCATTTATTTTAGATGATAGGTATTTAATTACTTTTTATTAAATATTTACTTTCAAATCACTCATTAAAAAGGATGACTTCATTCTCGTTTTAAAATTAATAACACAGCTTTAAAACGATAATTTTAAAAATTATTTATACTTATCAGATTAGAGATTTATCAATGAGAAATTTATTATTTTTTAAAAAATTACCACTAATTATTGCATTAAGTATGGGCTTAATGGCTTGTAATGATAGCGATAATGATCCAAATGAAACTTCACCTGTTACGACTCCTTCCGCAAGTGTTGCCTTACAAGTGTTTGATAATACTACAGGTAGTCAAATTAATAATGCTCAAGTTAGCATAGTAAATAAAACAGTATCATTAAATACTGATATAGAAGGTAAAGCACAACTACAAAAAATTGCTGTTGGTCGATCTGTCATTAAAATTAGTAAAACTGGTTATGCAGATCAATTTGTTACTGTCGATTTAGTGGATAAGCAAGAACTCTCAGGTATTATTGTTCAACTCATACCTTTAAATTTAGGAGGGTCTGTTTCTGCCATCACTGGTGGAACGGTAAACTTAGCAAACAGTACAGCTCAAGTTATTATTGCTCCAAATAGTCTAAAACGTGTAGATGGACAGCCTATTCAAGGTAATGTAAATGTGAGTTTTGCCCTCATTAACACTGCACAAGAAGTGCGCAATATGCCAGGCGACCTAGCAACCCAAGTGAACAATACAAGAGCGCCGTTAGAAAGTTTTGGAGCCATGGTTGTTGATTTGAGAGATAGCACTGGTGCAAAAGTTGAACTGATAGCTAACCAATTGGCTAATATTCGTATTCCTTTAATGGCGAGAGGAATTGCCCCTGCTACCATTCCACTTTATTATTTTGACCCTACTCGTGGTTATTGGCTTCAGGATGGTAACCAAACACTCACCTTACAGATGGATAATAACGGAAATCGTTTCTACACAGGTAACTCAAGTACATTAAATGTTGTAAATGCAGATATTCCTTATCAGACAACAAATGTTGCTGGCTGCTTAGCAGATTCAAGTGGAAAACGAATTGCTAATGCTCAAATTTTGCTTGAGGGTAAAGACTACTCTGGCTACACCATTACCAATACCAACAATAATGGTGAGTTCTCAGCCGCAGCAAAACAAGACTCTATTGTATTAATTAATGGTCAAGCAAATAGTTTACGCAGTAATACCGTTGAACATACTGTATTAGCATCAAATAGCACTTTAAATGATTGCTTAGTTTTAACAGAGCCAAGCCAAAATATTACGGTTAGGTTGACTTGGGGCCAAAACCCCGATGATATTGACTCGCATATGCTAGCCCCGGATGGCAGTCATGTTTCATACAGTGCCCAAGGAGCATTACTGCAACATCCTTTTATAAATTTAGATGTTGATGATACGACCAGCTATGGCCCTGAAGTGATCACATTAAGTAAATTGATGGTAGGTGATTACCATTATTTTGTTCACAACTATTCAGGCACATCGAATCCCGGTATTTTTGGCTCACCAATAAAAGTTGAATTAAATACAATGAAAGGTACTCAAATTTTTACCCCTACTTCAAATACTGGAGAAAGCTTCTATTGGAGCGCATTTAAAATTAAAGTTGCTGAAAATTGTGATATTACAGTGACCCCAACAAAACAATGGCTAAATTCAGAACCAACAGTCTCTCCATCTGCAATAAAATATTGCTCTAAATAAATTTAGTATTATATACAGCGATTTAAATAATCTTTAGATCGCTGTTCCTTAAATTATTACTATAATTTACTAATTTTAGAAAATCTTAATCTAAATTATTTAAAATTCTTAAGATTATTGACCATAATATCGAGATTATTACGAATTAAATAAGCCAAGTTAATATCAATGCCTTCAAGCATTTTTTCTTCAACTTTTAAAACCACTTCATTACATTTATTTAGCTTATCAATACCACTGTCGGTCAGCGTAATTAGAATACGGCGGCCATGTGTTGGGTCTGGTTTTTTCTCAATCCAGCCATTGACCAGTAAATCTTGCAAAATTTTGTTGGCTGATTGCGGCTTAATGAAAGAGCGCTCAGCAAGCTTGGCATTGGATAAATTACTTTTTGAAGCTAAAACAGAAAGTGCAGTAAATTGCGGCAAGGTAATTTCAAGCTCTTTTAAATGTTCTGTTAAATGTTTACTAATAATTCGGTCAACACGAGCAATCATGTAACTTAACTTAGGCTCATCTTCTACTTTTTTTGGAACTAAATTCGAACGTACCATAACCTTTCAATCATCATAAGAAAATCTGTAGTGAAAGTACGAGGATCTACCCCATACTTTCGTTAAAACTTAGCGAGCACCTGAGCTTTGTACTAAATGTACAGGCTGTTTAGGTTTTTTGACAAGAAGTAATGCAGAGATCGCTGCAATTAAAATCACAGGAATACTTGAACCAATCACGATGGTCGAGCTTTGTCCAAGCGAGAGTAAAAAACCAGCCATTAAAGGCCCTGCAAAAGAACCAATACGCCCGATCGCAACCGCTGAACCTACACCTGTTCCACGCATTTCGGTTGGATAATACATGGCAGCCAGACCATACAGCGCTGATTGCCCTCCCACAATGAATAGGCCACAACCCACTGCCGAAAGTGCAAGTAAAGCCACTGTCGGAGAAATTGCTAAACAGCACAGTGAGAATAAAATGCCGAGATAAATCAGCTTAATCACAAAGCTCATGCGTAATTTATCAAGCAATACACCCATGAGGATTGAACCTAAAATTCCGCCAACGTTGTAGCCCATCTGTACATAGTTTGCCTGTAGTTTTGATAGGCCTTGCGCGCCCATCAGCAACGGCAGCCAGTTTAACAAGAAGTACAACACCACCAATGTGCAGAAAAAACTTATCCAAAGCTGAATGGTCGACATACGACGCTCTTTGGCAAATAAAACTTCAAAGAATGGCGTGGTTTGCTGTGCTTGAACTTTACGTTGCAGGTAGTCATTTGACTCTGGTAAAAAGCGCATAATCAGTGGGATTAGTAAAATAGGTGCAATCCCACCAATATAAAAAATATGACGCCACTCTGCATCGCCTGCCAACGACATCGCAACCACAGAAGTGAGTAATCCACCAAAAGGAATGCCGCTATACATAATGCTCACTGCGGTGCCTTTGTGCTGGTCAGGTACAGCTTCAGAGGCAAGTGTAATCATCATCGGAAGTGCCCCACCCATTCCTAAACCTGTACAAAAACGAATGAGTAATAGCAAACTGAAATTAGCAGCATAAGCCGTTAGCAAAGACATAATTCCAAAAAGTAAAATACTAAAAATCAGAATTTTCTTACGCCCGACAATATCAGCAAACCGACCACCTAATATCGCACCTGGTAACGTCCCTAAAATTGCAGCACTAAACGCCCACGCCATCTGGGCATTGTCTAACATAAACTCAGCCCGCATTCGTGGAGCGGCTACCCCCATTGATTGAAGATCAAACCCTTCAAAAATTGCTATGGCAAAGCACAGTAGCAACGTGATTTTTGCCCTTGAAGGCTGTCCTGATATTTTTTCCATTGTGTTGTCCTTTATTGTCTAGTCGTTCCATTTAGCCCTTTGTGTATTGTTGTTTAAACACACCAAAAATATCAGTTAAACTTACTAAAAAATCAACATATTTTTATATTAAATTAATATAGAAAATAATTAACACTTAAAATACAATGAATTAAAAAATATTTATGAAATTTTATAAAAAAGACTTGAATGTAAGTTTAACTGATATTAGATTAAATCCCAGAACAGCAAAAAAATCATTCAAGGAGTATGAAGATGAGTTATGAAAACCGCTGGGAAACAGTAGATGTTAAAGTTGAAGAAGGAATTGCATGGGTCACCCTAAACCGCCCTGAAAAGAAAAATGCCATGAGCCCAACACTCAATCGCGAAATGATTGATGTGCTCGAAACTCTTGAGCTTGATCAAGATGCGCGTGTTTTAGTTTTGACGGGTGCTGGTGACTCTTGGACAGCGGGTATGGATTTGAAGGAATATTTCCGTGAAGTCGACACTCAACCTGAAATTTTCCAAGAACGTATTCGCCGTGACTCTTGTCGCTGGCAGTGGCAACTTCTTCGTATGTATTCAAAACCAACCATTGCTATGGTCAACGGCTGGTGCTTTGGAGGCGGTTTCTCACCTTTAGTGGCTTGTGACCTAGCAATTGCAGCAGATGAAGCAACTTTCGGTTTATCTGAAATTAACTGGGGGATCCCACCGGGTAACCTTGTAAGCAAAGCAATGGCAGATACCGTAGGTCACCGTGCATCTTTGTACTACATCATGACGGGTAAAACCTTTAGTGGTAAAGAAGCTGAAACCATGGGCCTTGTGAATAAAAGCGTACCGCTTGCCCAATTAAAAGCAGAAGTGACTGAACTTGCAAATTGCCTACTTGAGAAAAATCCAGTAGTTCTTCGTACCGCAAAAAATGGCTTTAAGCGTTGCCGTGAACTGACATGGGACCAAAACGAAGACTACTTATATGCCAAACTTGATCAATGTATCCACCGCGATACAGAAAATGGCCGCCAAGAAGGTTTGAAACAATTCTTAGATGAAAAATCAATTAAACCGGGTTTACAGAGTTATAAACGTACTGGTTAACTTTTGATACTTTAATGGCAATGTAAGGACGCAACCCATGCAAAATGTACAGTTACTTATTCACGGTCGATCTGTTGATGCATCAAATCAGGCAACTTTTGAGCGTATTAGCCCAATTGATGGATCAGTAGCCAGTAAAGCTGCTGCTGCAACACTGGAAGATGTTGACCGTGCAATCGAATCGGCACAACAAGCTTTTAAAGTATGGTCGAAACTCTCGCCTACCGAACGTCGCTTACGTTTATTAAAAGCAGCCGATTTAATGGACCAAAAAACCGAGCAATTCATTCAAACTGGAATGCAAGAAACAGGTTCAACTGCAACATGGTATGGGTTTAACGTTCACCTTGCTGCCAACATGTTACGTGAAGCAGCAGCCATGACTACACAAATTGACGGAAGTCTGATTCCATCAGATGTGCCAGGCAATCTTGCGATGGGTGTACGAGTTCCTTGCGGTGTGATTGTAGGAATTGCACCTTGGAATGCACCTGTCATCTTGGCAACGCGTGCGCTTGCTATGCCTTTGGCTTGTGGTAACACGGTTGTGTTAAAAGCATCGGAAGCCTGCCCAGCAACACATCGTTTAATTGGTGAAGTGTTACATGAAGCGGGTCTGGGTGAAGGTGTCGTGAATGTGATTACGCATGCCGCCGAAGATGCACCACAAATCGTGGAGCGCTTAGTGTCTCATCCAGCTGTGAAACGCATTAATTTTACCGGTTCAACTAAGGTCGGCAAAATTATTGCTGAGACTGCTGCCAAATTTTTAAAACCTGTTTTACTTGAATTGGGTGGTAAGGCGCCTGTCGTGGTTTTAAATGAAGCTGACATTAATGAAGCCGTAAATGCAGTTGCTTTTGGAGCATTCTTTAATCAGGGGCAAATTTGTATGTCGACCGAACGTGTTTTGGTTCAAGACAATATTGCCGATCAATTTATTGAAAAGTTGATTGAGAAAACCCGTTCTATTCGGGCAGGTAATCCAACCTCAAAAGACAATGTACTCGGTGTTTTAGAAAGTCGACGTGCTGCAAACCGTATTCAGCATTTGCTGGAAGATGCTCAAAACAAAGGTGCTGACTTACCTTTAGGCATTCATATTGAAGACACCACCATGCAACCGACGCTAGTACTCAATATTAAACCTGACATGCTGCTTTACCGCGAAGAATCATTTGGACCTGTATGCACAGTTCAACGCTTTTCAAGCATTGAAGAAGGCGTAGCACTGGCAAATGACAGCGAGTTCGGTCTTTCTTCGGCAGTGTTTAGCCAAAATATTTCGCAGGCATTAGAAGTCGCTCAACAGATTGATTCGGGTATTTGTCATATTAACGGCGCAACCGTACATGACGAAGCGCAAATGCCATTTGGCGGAACAAAATCGAGTGGTTACGGTCGTTTTGGTAGTAAAGTCTCTGTTGCCGAATTTACCGAACTACGCTGGATTACCATTCAAACCCAATCACGTCATTACCCGATTTAGTCAGGCTAATGCGGACAATAACATATTAAATAAAAATTGCATGATGCAAAAAATAAAGCGCAGTGATGCGCTTTCCATGGAGTGAAAGAAATGCAAATGAATGCCACTCAATCACAAGACCGCGAACGGTTCGTAAAATTAGGGCAACATGATATTCATTATCACCACAAAGATGACACGCTCTATATCAGCCCAAAAGAGCAATTAAAACCGTATCCACAAAAACTGACAGATCGGTTAATTCATTTTGCACAAACCAAACCAGACCATATTTTTGCAGCAAAACGCAATGCTCAAGGCGAATGGGTCAAACTGAGTTATGCAGAAGTTTTACAACGTGCATGGCACATTGCTCAAGCCTTACATAACCGTAATTTAAGCCAAGAACGACCACTCGTTATTTTAAGTGGCAATGATCTCGAACATTTAACACTCTCTATGGGTGCTATGCTGGCAGGTGTGCCTTTTTCGGCTATTTCACCTGCCTACTCTCTGATTTCTCAAGACTTTGGCAAACTCAAACATGTGTTTGAAGTGCTCACACCTGGTATGGTCTATGCCAGCGATGGACAAGCCTTTGCCAAAGCCATTCAAGCATGTATTACACCTGACATTGAAGTGGTGACCAATAAAGGAATAGTGGGCGATCAAATTTGCACATCTTTTCAGTCGCTATTAGATACACCAGTTTCAAATGTTCAAGAGTTTTACCAAACCCTTGATGAAAACCAGATTGCCAAATTCTTATTTACGTCAGGTTCAACCAAATTGCCTAAAGCTGTGCCGACCACGCATTTAATGTTGTGTGTTAATCAGCAAATGTTATTACAAACTTTCCCTGAGTTTGAAGAAACACCGCCTGTCCTACTCGACTGGCTATCTTGGCACCACACATTTGGCGGCAGTCATAATGTCGGCATCGCACTCTATAACGGCGGTACGATTTACATTGATGATGGCAAACCCGTTGCAGGAAAATTTGACGAAACCATTCGTAACCTCAAAGAAATTTCTCCAACTGTTTATTTAAATGTGCCAAAAGGTTGGGAAGAACTCACCGAAGCGTTAGAAAAAGATGAAGAATTAAGAGATCGCTTTTTTGCCAAAGTTAAAATTCTATTCTTTGCAGGTGCTGCACTTTCAGAAGCGGGCTGGAACAGACTCGATAAAATTGCCCAGCAACATTGCGGAGAAAAAATCCGCATTATGAGCGGATTGGGCATGACCGAAACTGCTCCCTCTTGTGCTTTTACAACTGGCCCACGCGTAATGGCTGGTTTTATTGGTTACCCTGCTCCGGGATGCGAAATTAAGCTAGTGCCATGTGGTGACAAACTTGAGTTTTGCGTTCGTGGCAAACATGTCATGAAAGGCTATTGGCGTTTAAAGGCAGACCAGCAAAGCACTGTGTTTGATGATGAAGGCTTTTTCCATACGGGCGATGCTGTTCGTTTAGTCGATGTCAATGATCCAACTAAAGGCCTAATGTACGACGGACGAATTGCCGAAGACTTTAAACTCAATACGGGTACTTTTGTGAATGTGGGCACATTACGCAACAAAGTGCTGATTCAAGGTAATTTACTGATTCAAGATGTCTGCATTACAGGTTCAAACCTAAATGCGGTTGGCTTTTTGATTTTTCCAAAACTAGATGCTTGTGCTCAATATGCAGGTCTTAAGCTGGGTGAACATTCTGCAGCAGAGATATTACAGCATCCTAAAGTCCAACAATGGTTCCGCCAATTTTTAACGACCTTTAATAAAGATGCGACTGGCAGTTCAAATACAGTCTCCATGCTTTATTTAATGACCGAGCCACCTCAACTCGATGCCGGCGAAGTGACCGATAAAGGCAACCTCAATCAAAGCAGTATTACGAAACGTCGTGCCGCTTTAATTGATGAGCTTTATCAAAAGCAGACTGATAACCCGCTGATTATTCGGGTGCCCACCTTAAAACAATAAGCAATTGAAATAAAAAAGGAAGCTCAAACTTCGGTTTGGGCCTTAGCCTCACTTTTGCCAAAAAAGGTTCAACATGCCACATGATACAGAATTTGAACTATTTCGGGATAGCTATCGCAGGTTCTTAAAAGAACAGGTTGCTCCCTACTACGAACAATGGGAACACGATGGTCTTATCCCACGTGATCTATGGCTTCGTCTTGGGGAAAATGGTTTTTTGTGTGTTGATGTGCCTGAGGAATATGGCGGTTATGGCGCTCCAGTTCATTACTCGCTCATGCTGGTTCAAGAAACTGCTCAAGCGGGCTTTGCATCTTTGGCAGTTGCCATTGGTGGGCAAAGTGAGCTGGTTTCTCCTTATCTACAAAATATCGGTTCCGAAGAGCAAAAACATTATTGGCTACCGAAAATGGTGACAGGTGAAGTCGTCACTGCAATTGCTATGACAGAGGCCAATGCTGGTTCAGACTTACAGGCTATACGCACTCAAGCCATTTTAGAAAATGACCACTACCGCGTGAATGGTTCAAAAACGTTTATTTCAAATGGTTTGCATGCCGACCTGATTGTTCTGGTTGCAAAAACTGACCCTCAAGCTAAAGCAAAAGGCATTTCAATATTATTAGTTGATGCTGCTTTAGACGGCGTTAAAAAAGGTCGCTCTTTACAAAAAATCGGGCTGCATGCCCAAGATACAGCCGAACTATTTTTTGATGATGTTTGTGTGCCTGCAACTCAGCGTTTGGGTGAAGAAGGACAAGGCTTTGCTTATTTAATGCAAGAGTTACCTCGTGAACGTTTGAGTATTTCCATGATGGCTTTGGGGTCAATTTTAGGCGCCATCGAAATCACCAAAGACTATGTACTAGAACGTAAAGCTTTCGGACAACCTTTAAGCCAAATGCAAAACACGCGCTTTGTACTCGCAAACGCTCAAATCAAAGCCAAAGCCGCTCAAGCTTTTGTAGACCAATGTGCAGCGCTGTATCAACAACACCAGTTAAGCGTCACTCAAGTTGCCGCACTGAAGTGCTTTATTACCGATGTCCAATGTGAAGTGATTGATCAATTACTTCAGCTTTTTGGTGGCTACGGTTACATGCAGGAATACCCGATTTCACGCTTTTTTGTCGATGCGCGGGTACAAAAAATTTATGGGGGAACCAATGAAATTATGAAAGAAATCGTGGCCCGAGAACTGCTCGGAAAATAATTCGATTTAAAACCAAACAAGGCAGACACAACAACTATGCCTTGTTTAAAACAAAAAAATGTTATTTCAGGAAGAAATGCTATGTCGAAATTATGGATGTACTCTACCCTTATGCTCTCTGGTTCAGTGTGGGCTGGCAATTTTATTGACAACAGCTCAGTAGAACTCACCACGCGAAATTTCTATTTTGACCGCGACTATCAAGAGCAATCTGCTTACCCTGCTGCTAAGGACTGGACACAAGGGTTTATTCTTAAAGCCAATTCAGGTTATACCGAAGGGACTGTCGGTTTTGGGCTGGATGTACTTGCGACGGCGGGTTTTAAACTCGATGCCGACGCAGAGCATGGCGGTACAGGAAACTTACCTAGAGACACGCGTACCAATGAACCTGCTGACTCTTATGGCGAAATTGGGGTCACAGCAAAAGCCAAAATGAGTCAGACTGAACTACGCATTGGTACGCTAATGCCGATGAACCCAGTTTTAGTGGCTTCACCTGCTCGTTTACTTCCTCAAACCTATCGAGGAATTTCACTCACCAGTAAAGATATTAAAGACTTCGACTTACAAGCGGCCTACCTCGATAAAGTGAATCATCGTGATTCGACCAACTATGAGAAAATTAAAATTTCAGGCGTAAATGGACGCTTTAAAAGTGCTGAAACGGATGGACTCTATTATTTAGGTGGAAACTATCAGTTTAATCCTGCACTCAAACTCACCGCTTTCTACATGGATGTTGATGATCTTTATAACCAAACCATGGTCGGTGCTTTACATCAACACAAAATTAATGACACCACTAACTTTAGCTCACAATTACGTTACTACCGCAGCCGAGATGACGGGCAAGCAAAAGCAGGCTTAGTCGATAATGACCTCTATCATGCGCATTTCGAACTCAAACATCAAAACCATAAATTTATTTTTGGAACTTTCCAGCATCACGGCGACACCGCCTTTCCGTATTTGACTGGAGGTGAAACTGGGCTTCTCATTGACACATGGCCGGGTGAGTTTTTAAACCCAAGAGAAAAAGCCTATAGCTTCCGCTATGAATATGACTTTAAAGATTATGTGCCGGGTTTACGTTTCATGACTCGTTACACCACAGGCCACAATATTTATGCACCTAACTTAGGTGGCACCAATTTAAAAGAACGCGAAACCGACTTTGATTTAGGCTACACCGTTCAAAGTGGCTGGTTAAAAAATCTAGGGCTACGTGCGCGCTACGCCATTTATGACAACAACATGCTCTCTACAGCCAACATCAAACCTGTAAATGAAACCCGTATCAACATTGACTACACATGGAAATTTAAATAATTCAAAACGAGAGGTTCTGTCACACATAGAACCTCTTTTTATTTCGGGAAATTCATCATGAAGAAAGTTGTAACGCTACTCTGCGGAATTTGTCTCATTAGCCTGACTCATGCCGAAACACAATATAGCCCGCCACCTATTCAGCTTGAACCTTTAGCAAAATTCAGTGTTGATTTAAATGCGCCTGTTTGGGAATTAGGCACAACCAGTGACGCAGGTAAACGCCGAATTATTCCCATTACAGGTGGGACATTTGAAGGGAAATCACTTAAGGGCCGCATTTTAAATAATGGCGCAGATTGGCAAATTGTCGACAGTAAAGGGCTAGCCATTATTGATACGCGATATCTATTAGAAACCAATGATGGTGCGCTTATTTACCTTCAAACCAAAGGTTACCGACATGGCTCGGCAGAAACACTAAAACAGCTTGCCCAAGGCAAAGATGTCGACCCGAAAAATTACTATTTCAAAATTACCATGCAGTTTGAAACCAGCTCACCTAAATATTCATGGCTTAACCAGACCGTTGCGGTAGGTAGTGCAATGCGTTTGGGTAAAGCTGTTATTTATGATGCCTACACCTTGAAATAATAATTTTTATAACACCTACAAAAAGGATGGAGCCCTCATTATGGATCAAAAAACTTTAGAACACTTACCGCCCATCCATCACCATTTGGGCGGACATAATATTCATTGGAATGATCAAAACACTGAACTTAATATCCACTACACAGCCCTAGAAAGCTTTACCAATCCACGCGGCACCGTTGAAGGCGGCATGATCTGCGCCATGCTTGACGACGTGATGGGACTTTTTGCATATCTCGCCAATAACCATAAACCCGCTACCACCATCAACTTAACAATGGATTTTTTAAAGCCCTGTGCTGTAGGTGAAGTCATTACAAAATGCCGATTCATTAAACAAGGTAAAACTGTACTAAATCTCGAAAGTGAAGCTTGGCAAAACAACAAAATGATTGCACGGAGCACAGCTAATTTTCTGGTTTTAGATTAATTACAACCATGCATTCAATAAGGATATGAATAAATGAATTACACCAAAAATAAACGAATTTTAACCCACTCCGCTTTAGTGCTTGCCATGCTTGGTTCTTTGGCAGGCTGTGGAAGTGATAATGATGACACAACGATTCCCTCAACAACCAAACCACCGCAGTTGTCTCCTGCTGTGGGCGTAAAAATGACAGGAAGCTGTACGGACTTATTCGGATTTCAATACAACAATACAGTCATTAGCTCAGCTACCCTTCAAGAAGCAGGCACCTTGACTGTCGCCAACAAACCGATTGGCGCTCATTGTTTGATCAAAGGTTATATGGACCAACGTGTAAGCCCGATCGATGGACAAACTTATCAAATTGGTTTTGAAATGCGCTTACCAATAGACTGGAATGGTCGTTTCCTCTATCAAGGCAATGGCGGAACCGATGGTAATTTAGTCCCTGCAACAGGTCAGGTCGGCAGTGGTGGCCCGCTGACCAATGCCCTGCATGATGGTTTTGCGGTCATTTCTTCCGATGCTGGACATAATGCCTCACAAAATCCAATGTTCGGTTTAGACCCTCAAGCCAGAATTAACTACGGCTACGGTGCGATTACCAAACTCACGCCTATGGCAAAAAACCTAATTAAAGCCGCATATGGTAAATTGCCAGACCGCTCCTATGCAGGCGGCACATCGAACGGCGGACGTCATGCCATGATTGCCGCAACCCGTTTGGGCGATCAATATGATGGAATTTTGGCAAGCACACCGGGTTTTCACTTACCTCGTGCAGCCGCGGCTCAACTCTACACAGCACAACAGCTTCGTCGTGTCGCAACAGATGAAAATGACCTAAGTACTGCTCTAACTCTTCCAGAGCGCAAAGTATTAGCAAAAGCTATTTTAGATCGATGCGATGCCTTAGACGGTGTTGCAGATGGGCTGGTTCAAGATGTCGAAGCTTGCCGTACAGCTTTTGATATTCATAAGCATGTACCCGTTTGCTCAAGCACAAGAGATGGGACTTGTTTAAGCACCGAACAAATTGATGTATTAGCCAACATTTACCGTGGTCCTGTAAACTCTGCTGGACAAGCCCTCTATGCAACCCAACCTTTCGACCCCGGTTTAGTCGGTAGTAACTGGGCAAGCTGGAAATTTGAATCTTCTGTGGGAACAGCACGTGACCCCGTTGCAGTTGGAATTCTTTTTCAGGTTCCACCAGACCCAACTGTGACTCAAAATTCTAGACAATTTGCCTTTAATTTTAACTTCGATACCGACTATCCAAAACTCTCGGCAACCAATGATGTTTATACTGAAAGTTCGATGTCTTTCATGATGCCACCTGATGAACTTAATCTAGATAAACTCCGTAATCACGGTGGAAAAATGATTGTGGTACAAGGCACAGCAGATGGCGTTTTCTCTGTAGATGACACCCAAAATTGGTACGATCAACTGCTACAACACTATAAAAATGATGCGAAAGGTACAGCGCCTGAATTTGCGCGTTTCTTTAGAGTTCCGGGTATGAACCATACCCGTGATGGTATTGCGACCGACCAGTTTGATGCATTGACTGCTTTAGTTAACTGGGTGGAATATGGACAAGCACCTGACAAAATCATTGCAACCGCACGCGGCGCAGGTAACCCAAGTGGTCAAATCAATACTGAGCTTCCACAAGACTGGGCGCCAGACCGCACCCGTCCACTTTGCCCTTACCCACTGATCGCCCGTTACAATGGTCAAGGTGATAGCGAAAAAGCTGAAAACTTTAGCTGTAAATAACATCCAATAAGATAAAAAGAGAGCTTACTTAAGCTCTCTTTTTATCTTACTCTGCCCAATCTTAGCTCAAGCTCACTGCTTAAACTTTTTAATACTTTTAGACAAATGAGCTCGCATCATTTGTCGGGCCAATAAACCATCCTGATCGACAATTGCGTTATAAATATTGACATGATCATGGTGAACCGCTTTTAAATATTCTTCGCGGTTTTCAGGACTTTGCTCAATAGATTTTAAACGTGCACGTGGAATAATTTTTTCGCCAAGATACTTTAGAAAATCAACGAAATATTGGTTTTCAGAAGCTTCAGCAATGGCAATATGGAAATCATAGTCAGCTTTTACCGTACCATCATTGGCATCTGATGAAATATGACGCTCAAAGTCTTGAAGCGCAGCTTTCATTTTATCAATATGGATTTGCTTACGGCGCTCAGATGCTAAAAAGACAGCTTCCGACTCAAGACTAATCCTAAGCTCAAGTAAAGAAACAATATCGTTAATGGTTTCTAAACTGGCATTAGACAGCAAAAAATTTTGCTCAACTGTCTGTTCTTTTACAAAAGTACCAATCCCGTGATGAGTCTCGACAAACCCTAATGAACGCAACTCAGTAATTGCTTCGCGAATAACAGAACGGCTTACTTCAAAAGTTTCAATTAATTCAAGTTCGGTCGGAATTTTCTCTCCGACTTGGAAGTCTCCAGACTGAATTTTTTCGATCAGTTGTTCTACAATAATCTGGCTTAGTTTTTTTGTTGATCTAGGTTTAATTGCACTAGACATAATTTGAAGAACTCATGAAATGTTGAAAAAATTAGAAAATTCATTTTACTATAAACTTAGACGATAGTCATATTCGGTTTTTATACCTCTAAGTTATTAAAATCAAAATATTTTATCTCTCTTATCAAACCCTCACACATATTTAAAAAGTAAGCAACTTATGCTTCTGATGATATTTAATAATACGTTGAATAAGTTAAAAAATATGCAGCCCAATAGCTTTAATTGAGCTGCACAACTTTTAAATTTGAGCCTGAGTTAACTGTCCATTGACCAGACGAGTAATCTGTAGTGGATTACTATCTTTTAATACATCGGGTAATAAAACTTGTGGCGTATTTTGGAAACATACCGGACGCAAGAAGCGCTCAATTGCTCCCGTACCTACCGAAGTTCCGCGTGCATCACTTGTTGCAGGGAAAGGCCCCCCATGCACCATCGCATCAGACACTTCAACCCCTGTTGGGAAACCATTAAACAATACACGGCCAGCTTTACGGGTTAACAAATCAAGAAGCTCGCCTGCCTTAGACAACTCGTTTTCATCACCAATAATGGTTGCTGTAAGCTGTCCACCTAAAGCTTCAATCCCCTTCAACAGAGTGGCTTCATCTTCGACTGCAATCACAATCGACATTGGCCCGAAAACTTCATGTTGAAGCTTCGGATTGCCTGACAATAAAACAGATTGGTCCGCTTTAAACAGATGTGCTTTTGCTTGAGAAACTAGCTCGGCCTCTTGTCCTGTCGCAATAACTTCAAAACCAGCTTCATTTATTAATGCATCAATACCAGTTCGATAGCTTTTTAAAGTACCTTCATTCAACATAACCTGAGGCACAGCTTTTTGCGTGCTTTCAACTAAAGCCGTAATAAAGCGATCAAACTCGGGGCCTTTTACACCTAAAATTAGACCTGGCTTTGTACAGAACTGACCACATCCCATATTGAATGAGGCAACCGTATCCTGAGCAATTTGTTCACCACGTGAATGAAGTGCTTCAGGTAAAACCACCACAGGGTTCACACTCGACATTTCAGCAAAGAAAGGAATTGGCTGAGGACGGCTCTGCGCAAGGTTATAAAGTGCCATTCCGCCTTCAAGAGAACCCGTAAAACCAGCTGCCTGAATCAGTGGATGTTCTACCAAGTTTGCGCCAATACGGCCACCAAAAATCATATTGAATGTGCCTTTAGGCATATCGCAAACTTCAATTGCTTTTTCAATGGCTTCTGCAACAAGCTCAGCAGTTGCCATATGGCCAGAGTGTGCTTTAAAGACAACCGGACACCCTGCTGCTAAAGCAGCTACGGTATCACCGCCTGCAGTTGAAAATGCAAGTGGGAAATTACTCGCGCCAAACACGGCAACTGGCCCTACCCCAACTTTATACTGACGTAGATCGACACGCGGTAAAGGCTTACGTTCTGGCAATGCCACATCAATACGGGCACCATAAAAATCGCCGCGGCGTAAAAGTTCAGCAAATAGTCTTAGCTGGCCAGTAACCCGCCCTGTCTCCCCTTGAAGACGAGCAAGTGGCAAACCTGTTTCAAGTGAAGCAACCTCTTGCAAGTTCGCACCCAATGCTTCAATTTGGCGAGCAATTTCTTCAAGAAAAGATGCACGTTGTTCTTGAGTCGTTTGGCTATAAACTAAAAAAGCGTTATGCGCAGCTTGAGCAGCCTGATCTACTTCTTCAAGTGTTGCCTGACTAAATACATAACCTGTTGGCTGATAGTCTTTTGCAGCTATACTTTCTAAAGCTGGTGCATTTGCAGCAACGCGTTCGCCATTAATAAACTGCCGACCGTTATTTTTACTCATTTTAAAGCTCCAATACCTAAA
Source organism: Acinetobacter sp. AOR18_HL (assembly GCF_027855145.1). NCBI lineage: Bacteria > Pseudomonadati > Pseudomonadota > Gammaproteobacteria > Moraxellales > Moraxellaceae > Acinetobacter > Acinetobacter sp. AOR18_HL. The sequence goes on along the minus strand of NZ_JAKTIG010000083.1, from coordinate 28,919 downwards.
CAGTTAGAATTATTGCGGACCAAGTGTCACAATGAGAGCAGCCAAATCTTCATAGTCTGCTTGAGTTAAATCACTTAATGGTGGACGCACAGGACCTGCGTCGTGCCCAACAATTTTGGCACCTGCTTTAATCATGCTTACAGCATAACCAGATTTACGGTCGCGAATTTTTATCAATGGCAAGAAGAAATCTTTAATTAAACGATTAGTTGTTTCAAAGTCATTACTGCGAAGCGCGTTATAAAACTCCATTGCAGTCTTTGGAATAAAGTTAAATACAGCTGATGAATAAACTGGACAACCTAAGGCTTTATATGGCGCTGCAAAAACTTCTGCTGTTGGTAAACCACCTAAATATGACAAACGATCACCCATAGTCTGAGTCACTGCTGTCATCATATCGATTTGACCAGAGCTGTCTTTAAATCCGATTAAGTTCGGGCACATCTCGGCTAATTTTTGGATTGAATCGAGATTTAATCTTGAAACGCTACGATTATAAAAAATTACGCCAAAATCTACTGAGTTACATACTTGTTTGACATGTTCGATCAAACCTTCCTGGCTTGCTTCAGTTAAGTAATGCGGCATTAACAAAATACCGTGTGCACCTAAGCGCTCTGCTTCTTTTGCCTGTTCAATCGCCTGACGTGTCGGACCACCTGCCCCAGCAATAATCGGTACACTACCTTTACAAGTATCGACAGCTGTTTTAATCACGTCAGAGTATTCACTTCCAGTTAACGAGAAAAACTCGCCTGTACCACCCGCAGCAAATAATGCATTTGCACCATAAGGCGCTAACCATTCAAGACGTTTTGCATAAGAAGATTTGTTAAAGTCCCCATTTTGGTCAAAGTCAGTAACCGGAAAAGAAAGAAGGCCATCAGAAACAATGTTTTTTAACTCAAGAGCATCCATTAGAAAATATCCATACATGTTTATGTTGTCAGACATCTTACATCATAAATTTTATTTTAATCAATATATTTTTCCTCTGAAAAATTAAATTTTTTAAAAAGATCAAAGTTCATTATCTAAAATAATTTAACCTATTGTTTTATAAAACATCTTTAAAAACTCTCAATATTAGGACTAATCGTTAGACATAAAAAAAGCTGCCCATATGGACAGCAAAGCATTAAGAAAACTCAAAAAGCGAATTTTTCAAAGATATCGGTAAAACATTAACGAACCAAACACGGCTTTTTATTATTAAATGACCAATTTGGTATTAAAAATTGCATCGCATCGGCATCATTACGAGCCCCTAAACCTTTTAATTTATACAGTTCATGGGCTTGATTAATTCTATCCCAGTCCAGCTCAACCCCAAGTCCCGGTGCTGTTGGCACCTGAATTTTACCGTCTTTAATTTCAAGCGGTGCTTTAGTGAGCTGATCTGTACCTTCTTGCCAAATCCAGTGCGTATCAATTGCCGTTACCTTACCTACCGCAGCGGCAGCAACATGGGTAAACATGGCAAGTGAAATATCAAAGTGATTATTAGAATGCGAACCCCACGTTAAGTTATACATATTGCAGAGCTGTGAAACTCGAACCGAACCTTCCAATGTCCAAAAATGTGGATCAGCCAAAGGAATATCAACAGCTTGCAATTGAATACTATGCGACATTTCTCGCCAGTCCGTAGCAATCATATTGGTCGCAGTGGGTAAGCCTGTTGCACGTTTAAACTCGGCCATAATTTCACGGCTTGAATAACCTTGTTCTGCACCACACGGGTCTTCCGCATAGGCCAGCACACCTTTTAAATGTTTACCTAAAGCAATTGCTTCATCTAAAAACCATGCTCCGTTTGGATCAAGTGTCACACGCGCATCCGGGAAACGGCGCGCGATTGCTGTAACAGCTTCAGCTTCTTGTTCGCCCTGTAATACACCACCTTTTAACTTAATGTCTTTAAAACCATAACGGTCATAAGATGCTTCTGCTAAACGCTGTACTGCCTCGGGTGTTAACGCTTTTTCATGACGGACTTTATACCAGTCATGGTTATGCTTAGGTGTAGTCGCATAGTCTAATGAAGTCTGTTTTCGGTCACCGATAAAGAATAAATATCCTAAAACTTCAACTTCACTACGTTGCTGGCCTTCACCTAGTAAGCTTGCGACATTCACATTTAAATGCTTGCCAAGCAAATCCAGTAATGCTGACTCATAAGCCGTTACAACATGAATTGTGGTACGTAAATCAAAGGTTTGATTGCCTCGACCACCACTGTCACGATCAGCAAAAGTTTGCTGAATTTTTTTAAGTAGATTTTTATATTCGCCAATCGGCTGCCCTTCTACCAAGGCTTTAGCATCATTTAATGTCGCTAAAATTTTTTCTCCACCCGGAATTTCACCTACACCAATATTTCCAGAGTTATCTTCGATAATAAGTATGTTACGAGTGAAATAAGGTCCATGAGCACCACTCAAATTGAGCAGCATGCTGTCATGTCCAGCAACAGGAATTACTCGAATTGATTTAACGATAGGTGTAGAGGTCGCCATTAAAATACTCCTTGGCATTCTGATACTATTTTTTCATTACCAAAACTTATAAGACATCAGACAACTTGTCAATATAAACCCGCATAAAAATTATTTTTCGACCCTACTTGCCAAAATAATATTTTTATTCATATGATGTCATACATCTAAAGACGCGGTTTTAGAACTAGGACTATAGAGTAGATACAAAATTCCGTTTTCTCATCTATTCTATCGATGAATTTGACATGACGTCACCTATTTCACGGATATGCAAATAGGTCGATTATTAAAAAGAGTTTGTATATGGATAATCTGCAAACAAATATTGCTGTAGTGACTCAGCAAAGAGCCAAACATACAAAAACTCGCTACTACATTCTTGCGATGATTTTTTTGGTCACGGCTTTTAATTACGGTGATCGTGCAACCCTTTCAATGGCTGCAACGCCAATGTCTCATGAGCTGGGAATCGACTCAGTCACCATGGGTTATATTTTCTCGGCCTTTGCATGGGCCTATGTAATTGGTCAAATTCCAGGTGGTTGGCTACTCGATAAGTTTGGTGCTCGCCGTGTATATTTCTGGAGTCTGTTTTTATGGTCTTTATTCACGGTTTTAATCGGTTTTACCGACATTTTAGGTGATACTGCGACCATCATTACTTCACTCTTTGTACTCAGATTTTTAGTTGGTTTGTCTGAGTCGCCTGCTTTTCCGGGTAACAGTAAAATTGCTGCCGCATGGTTTCCAACCAAAGAACGTGGAACTGCCGCTGCCATTTTTAACTCATCCTCTTATTTCTCAACCGTACTTTTTGCTCCCCTAATGGGTTGGCTTGTTGCAACCGTCCACTGGCAGTCTATTTTCTGGGTCATGGGTGGTCTTGGAATCATTCTTTCCTTTATCTGGCTTAAGGTCATTTATAGCCCAACCAATCATCCAACAGTAAATCCCGAAGAAGTAAAATATATTGCTTCAGAAGGTGCTTTACTCGACATGGGTGAAAATAGCCAAAATAGTAAAAAAGAGAAAATTACTTGGAGTAAAGTTAAACAATTGCTTGCTTCACGTATGATGCTCGGTATTTTTATTGGGCAATATTGTGTAAATACACTGACCTATTTTTTCTTGACTTGGTTCCCTGTTTACCTTGTCAAAGAAAGACATCTCAGCATTTTAGAGGCTGGTTTTGCAGCAGTTGCACCTGCACTCTGCGGCTTTGTAGGTGGAATTTTAGGTGGCTTGATTTCAGATAAGTTAATTCGAATGAATTACAGCTTAAGCTTTTCAAGAAAGCTACCTATCGTAGTCGGATTCTTGGTTTCAACCTCAATCATTATGTGTAATTACGTCGACTCTCAAGCAGCAATTGTATTCTTTATGTCCTTATCTTTCTTTGGGAAAGGCATCGGCTCTTTAGGTTGGGCAGTCATGTCTGATGTTGCACCAAAAGAAATGGTGGGCTTATCAGGAGGAATGATGAATGCGTTTGGTAATACGGCAGGAATCGTGACCCCAATTGTGATCGGCTATATCTTAGCAAGTACTGGTTCTTTCAACCTTGCATTGACTTATGTCGGTGTGCATGCGATTGCAGCAGTGATTTGCTATACCGCTATTGTCGGCAAAATCCAGCGCTTCGAGTTAAAACCTACCTCTTAAAACTTTAAGTCATAACGCTTAACTAACTTAAGCGTTATGACCTCTCTTCAAATGTATACAAGGAATGATCATGCTGAAGCCTCTCCTCATAAGAATTAGTCCTCTTGATAATGTAGCCATTGTAGTGAATGACGGCGGTTTACCACCTTCTACACATATTGAAGAATACCAACTCACCTTGGTTGATCATGTGCCGCAGGGACATAAAGTTTTATTAAAGTCATTAAAGCAAGGTGAAGCAATTGTTCGTTATGGGGAAATTATTGGTTATGCAAATAAAGATTTATCCGCAGGTTCATGGGTAAATGAAGCCGTTACCCAAATGCCTAAGGCACCTGAGCTAGATGATCTTGAGTTAGCAACTCGTCCTGATCCAAAGCTTCCAACCTTGAGCGGATATACATTTAAAGGTTATAAAAATAAAGATGGCAGTGTCGGCACAAAGAATATTTTAGGTATTACAACCAGTGTTAACTGTGTTGAAGGTATTGTCGATTATGTCATTAAAATTATTGAACGTGATTTACTTCCTAAATATTCAAATGTAGATGGTGTAGTCGGATTAAATCATTTATATGGTTGTGGCGTGGCAATCGATGCACCCGCTGCAATTGTTCCTATTCGTACAATTCATAATCTTGCACTCAACCCTAATTTTGGTGGAGAAATTATGGTTGTGAGTCTGGGCTGTGAAAAAATGCAACCCGAACGTCTTCTAAACATTCCTAAAGAAAACAAATATATTCCCCTAGCAAACGAAGATATTATTCAATTGCAAGATGAACGCCACAACGGTTTTGAAAGTATGGTCAACCATATTTTATCCGTGGCGGAACAACACCTTGAAAAGCTTAATCAACGTACTCGAGAAGAAGTCCCAGCTTCTCATTTAGTTGTAGGCATGCAATGTGGTGGGAGTGATGCATTTTCGGGAGTTACCTCTAACCCTGCCGTTGGTTTCGCAGCTGACCTGATTGTGCAATGTGGCGGTACAGTCATGTTTTCGGAAGTTACAGAAGTCCGCGATGGCATTCACCTACTTACTCCACGTGCAGCAAATGAACAAGTTGCCAAAGATTTAATTCGAGAAATGAAATGGTACGATGACTACTTAGCAGCAGGCCAAGTGGACCGAAGTGCCAATACCACACCCGGCAATAAAAAAGGTGGACTGAATAACATTGTAGAAAAAGCGATGGGATCGATCGCCAAATCGGGCCGCTCACCTATTGTAGAAGTTCTCGCACCGGGTCAAAGACCAACTAAAAAAGGATTAATTTTTGCGGCAACGCCATCAAGTGACTTTATCTGTGGTACGCAGCAAATGGCATCGGGTATTACCGTTCAAGTATTTACCACAGGCCGCGGTACACCCTATGGGTTGGCAGCCGTACCTGTCATTAAAATGGCAAGCCGAAACAATATTGCAAACCGTTGGTATGACCTAATTGATATCAGTGCTGGCGATATTGCGATTGGGAAGAAAACTATTGAAGGAGTGGGCTGGGAACTTTTTGAAATGATTTTACGCGTGGCTAGTGGTGAGCAGCAAACGTGGTCGGACCGTTGGGGTATTCATAACTCACTCGCTGTATTTAACCCTGCACCAGTGACCTAATAAGGTTTAGAAGATGAGGTTATATCACCTCATCTTTCTTATTTCCCCTATTAATTACGACACATTTCACTAAAACTTAACAGCGCTGCTAAAATAACATCGAAAATTAAGAACTGTATTTCTCTATGCAAAATCAAACTGCTTCAAACCTCCCCTCTACACAACTTGGAAAAGCACTGCTTTGTCTTATGACGTCGGCATTATTGTTTTCCATTATGGGAGTGTGCATTCGTTTTGCTTCACAAACGGTGGACAATGCGACCGTCGTGTTTTTTAGAAATGCAGTAGGTTTATTTATTTTTATTCCGATGCTCTTTAAACAGGGGCTAGATTTTATTAAAACCGATAAACTCTGGATGCATACTTGGCGAAGCATTGTCGGGCTAGCCGCTATGTATGGTTTTTTCTATGCCATTGCGAACTTAAAACTATCGAACGCCATGGTTTTTAGTTATTCATCTCCTATCTTTATTCCACTGATTGCATGGCTTTTCTTAAAAGAAAAAATTACCAAGTCTATGATTTTTGCCGCTGTGATTGGGCTCATTGGAGTTTTATTTGTCGCTAAACCCGATCAAGGTCTATTTAACGCATTATCTTTTATTGGCTTGGGTGCATGCTTTTTATCAGCAATGGCCTTTGTCACCGTAAGAGCTTTAACCAGTACAGAGCCACCTGAACGTATCGTTTTTTACTTCTGTGTTTTTGGTAGTTTAATTTCCTCTATTCCGATGTTTTGGCATTGGCGTATTTTCACTTGGCATGAATTAGCATTACTCATTGCCGCAGGACTTTTAGCTAATATTAGTCAACTGTTTATGTCTTATGCCTACAGCTTAGCGCCGGCAGGACAAATTGGCCCAATGAATTACATTGCTATTATTTTTGCAGGAATTTGGGGATTTGTTTTTTGGCATGAATTACCGGATCTATTCAGTATTATCGGCATATTTATTATTTTATTTGCGATTTTGCTCTGTAATCCATTTTTGCAGAAAAAGCTACTTTCTCGATTTAAATAACAGACAAACTTTAACCTAATTTAGGTACTGTATTCGATACTCATTTGGTGAAATGCCTGTCCAATGGCGATAGGCTTTTCTAAAATTAGAAGTATCTGAAAAGCCAATTCTTTCGGCAATTTCATCTACGGTTAAAGTTGTTTCTCGCAAATATTCATCCGCAAGACGGCGCCGAGTCTCATCTAACAACTCTTGGTAAGTCAAATTAAACCCTGCCAAGCGTCGATGTAAGGTCCTCTTTGACATATGTAAGCGTTCGGCCATTTCTTGAGCCGATGGAAAAAGCCCTGTTCCATCCAATAATATTAGACGGATTGTTTTCACCAACTCAGGCTCCTCAAGTTCAGCAGCACCTAGCATCCGCTCACAAAACGATTTACACATATCAGCGGTAATCGGGTTGGCATTTGGGCAAGGTACATCGAGCCACTTTAAATCAAAGTGCCATTGCATCACCCCAGCATTAAACTGAACGGGACAATGAAAAACTTTTTCATATTCTTCTGCATAGTCAGGCGCTGGGTATGGTAATAAAAGCTTCTTCGCTTGAAATGGTCCTTCAAGCACTCGTTCAATTAAAGTTTGCATAGAGCTAAACCAAAACTCGCACACTAAAGGTAAAAGCTTACCAAGTGCAATAATGTCCTGCCCTTCAAAAACGGCAACATCATCTCGAATATAAAATGACTTCTTTAAAATAGGCCCTGCAAGCTTAATGTGTCGAATACCAAGCTCTACCGCTTGTCTAAAATTACGCGAAGAATATAGTGCGTAGCCATACACCCCAAAATCTGACAACCGCTGCTTTTGTCCTGCGCGTAGTCCAATTAAAGGATCGTGAGATAGTTTTTGAATATTTTGAAATAGCTGAATTTTTTGGACTTGGGAAATATATAAAGAGGATTGATTCATAGCATCTGGCGAAATATTTGTGCCAGATAAAACATCGGATATTGAATGGCCTTGCGACCCCACTTCATCAAATAAACTGGTTAAACCCAGCAAATATGTATTGGCACCTAAGAGTGTATTATCATAATTTCCTTCGATAACACTATTCGCATTTTTATAAAGATTTTTAGGCATTTAAATCACACCATCCCTAGAGTGACGTGCATAATGGCACTAAACTACCTCTTGTTGTCTCAATTTAACATCGACCATACGACACTTCAAGCATAAAGTATGATAAGCAAAAGTATGGAAGGAACAATAATGGAAAGCTCCACTTTAAAAGAATATAGCGGCTCTGCCACTGAACATATGGAACTTATTTTTTCCAAACAACATGCCAATTTTGAGGCAGACCCCTATCCAAGTCTTGAAGCACGCCGCACAAAACTGCATCAACTTAAAAAACAAATTATCCGTTATCAAGATGCTTTAGCTGCTGCGATTAATTCCGATTTTAGTTCTAGATCGGTAGATGAATCTAAACTACTAGATTTGCTTGGTTCTGTGTTAGAGGCTGATCATGCGATTCATCATTTACGCCGCTGGATGCGTCCAAGTAAACGCCGTACCGAGCTTTTATTTTTATCAAACCGTTTAAGTGTGCAATACCAACCTAAAGGCGTGGTTGGTGTGATTGTACCTTGGAATTTCCCAGTTTATTTAGCACTTGGCCCACTCATTGCCGCATTAGCTGCAGGCAACCGAGTCATGATTAAACTCCCTGAAATTACACCAAATACCAATGCCATGCTAAGACGCATGCTTGCCGAAGTCTTTAACGAAGATGAAGTAGCCGTGTTTGGTGAAGAAATTACAGACCCAGCAAGATTTACCTCTTTGCCATTTAACCATATTGTATTTACAGGTTCTCCTGCCATTGGCAAAGTCGTCATGCGAGCTGCTGCTGAAAATCTAACACCTGTTACACTTGAGTTAGGTGGCAAATCACCGGCCATTGTGAGCCGTAATTACCCACTTGCCGATGCGGCAAAACGTATTACCCATGGCAAAGCAACTAATAGTGGTCAAATCTGTGTAGCGCCTGACTACGCGTTGGTTCCCAAAGAAAGTATTGATGAATTTGTTGAAGCTGCGAAATCAAGCTTTATAAAAATGTTTGGTCAAAACATTGAAAATAATGAGAATTACACATCCATTGTGAACGGCCGCCATTTAAAACGTATTCAAGATATTTTGACCGATGCGCAAGAAAAAGGTGCCCTTATTATTCCTTGCGATACTTATAGCTTTGACCAACAAGGTCGCAGGATGCCTGTGCACATTGTGCTGAATTGCACGCCAGACATGCGGATTATGAAAGAAGAACTCTTTGGCCCTATTTTACCTGTGGTGGCTTATGATTCTTTAGATGATGCGATTACCTATGTGAAATCGGACGAACGGCCTTTAGCCCTTTATTGCTTTACGCATAGTTCAATAGAACGTGATCGTATTTTGCGTGAGACTCATTCGGGTGGTGTGACCATCAATGATTGGGGTTGGCATGTAGTTAACCATGATGCTCCTTTCGGTGGTATCGGCAACTCAGGCATGGGGTCATATCATGGTGAGGAAGGTTTCCGCGAACTTTCACATGCTAAAACAGTTTTTATTCGTCATCGGTTTTTCCCGACTCAGCTTTTCCACCCTCCTTATGGAACATTCCTTCAAAAATTAGCGATTCGCTTTTTCTTGAAAAAAGGCGATCCAAGTATTAAATAAAGAATATAAAAGAAAGCCTCGTAATGAGGCTTTTTTTAGTAGATTTTCATTGATCAACAATTAATATAAATATTTATCACACTATTTATATATCAAGTCATTCATATATTGAACTAATTTATTCTAAAAAATAATAAAAATTTACTATCTAAAATTACTGGCCTACAGTCACCTTAGTAAAACATGCCCCTGTAAGATGATTTGTCTCATAAATATCCTTTATATTCTGACTTACAATGATAGTAGCATTTTCTTTATCAATTCGAAAAAAATCAGCATTCTCAGTTTTTTCGGCATCAATAATTAACTTAAAGAATGCCCTATAGTGCCCCGCAAGATCGGGCCTTACAGGATCGTTTTCAATAAACTTTTGGAAATCAGAATTAGTTTCATCTACACAATCATATCGCAAGGGATCTATTAAGAGATAAAACTGCTGAGATAATTGCTTATTAAACTCTAATGGAACAACCATACAATCAGTAAGCCTATATTCCTCTAATAAAAGCTTGAATCTATGGCTAATGACACAAAAACCATAAAAGGTTGTAGTAAAATCGACCTCTTGGTTTCCACTATCAATAATAGCAATATATTTCTTTCCCTTATTGACACTATTTTCTAACAAAAACTCATCCCAATCTATCTGAGCTCTAGGATTATCGAATCCTACAATCTCCTGACTGGGCAAAGAAACGTCTTCGATGGCATAGACATATTGGTGGAAACCCGCAAAAAGAATAATAGAAGAAGTTATAAAGTTCTTAGTTAACATCTCATATACAGAATTGTACGTATAATCACATTATTTTACATAAACACAATATATATCTCAATATTTAAGAGCATAAAAAAAGCTAGACACACGCCTAGCTTTAAAAGCATTTCATCTTCTAGATTAAATATAATCAACCTTTTGAGCTTTCAAGATATCAAGCTGCAACATCTTTTTCTTTTTATATTTATAGGCAATAAATAAACCAATAAACCAGATTGGTGAACACTCAAGTGCAATTAAAGTATCATGGTCTAAAGCCAAAATTACGATAGTAAACACTAAAAACAACATGGTCATCCAAGCCATAAATAACCCACCCGGCATTTTATATTTTGACTGGATATGTAGCTCAGGACTTTTCTTACGATAATAAATATAAGAAAGCACAATCAACATAAACGTAAAAATACATAAAATTGAAGTCAGCGCTGAGATAATCGTAAATGCTGTCATGACATTTGGAACAATAAATAAAATAGATGTTCCAACCGTTACACACGCCATTGAAAATACGAGTCCTCTAATTGGAACTTTTCTTTTTGAGAGTTTACTAAAGCTTTTAGGTGCGTCGTTGTCTAAAGCTAAACCGTATAACATACGGCTAGTCGCAAAGATCCCACTATTTGCAGAAGATAAAGCTGAAGTCGCAACAACAAAGTTGATTAAACCTGCCGCAATTGGTAATCCAACCAAAGTAAACATTTCTACAAATGGGCTCTTTTCTGGTGAAACCTTTGCCCAAGATGTGACCGCAATAATACAAACCAACGCGCCGACGTAGAATAATAAAATGCGTAAAGGAATAGAATTAATTGCTTTCGGAAGTGATTTATGCGGATCTTTAGTTTCAGCAGCAGTCGTCCCGACAAGCTCAATACCCACAAACGCAAATATGGCAATTTGAAAACCTGCCAAGAAACCAGTTACGCCATAAGGAAACATCGACTCTGTTTCAAACAAATGGCTCATTGAGGCCTTAACCCCATTTGGAGAAGTGAACCCAGTACCTATTAAATAAATACCAGCCAGAATAAATAGAATAATTGCAGTAATTTTGATGAGTGAGAACCAAAACTCAAGTTCACCGAACAATCGAACGGCCACAAAGTTGAGTATGGTTAAGACGGCCAATGAAGTAAATGCAGGAATCCAAACGGGTAAATCAGGATACCAAAACTGCATGTACCCCCCGATTACAATCACATCTGCAATCGCAGTAATAATCCAGTTACACCAGTAGGACCAACCAAGGAAAAACCCCGCCCACGGACCAAGATAAGCCGTTGCAAAATCGGCGAACGTTTTAAAATTAGTGTTCGCAAGCAACAATTCACCCATTGCCCGCATCACGAAGAAAAAGAAGAAACCAATAATTAAATAGGTTAAAACAATTGAAGTACCCGAAACACTTAATGTTTTCCCGGAACCCATAAATAACCCAGTACCAATTGCACCACCAATTGCGATCATTTGAATATGACGATTTGTCAATGAGCGCTGCAATTTCTCTTCTTCTTGCTCAGTCATATGTTGACTACCAAGAAGATCTCCTTCCAGGAACTGCTTTCCGTTATTCTTACTCATGTAATATTTACTCCAATTTATAGCAACCGTCGTAAATGCTTTAATAATAAACAAATTATATGATTATTAATTTAGTCCATTAAACCATTCTAAAAATATTATTAAATCACTTAAGACCTTATAAATTCCTTTTTAAAAGCTATCACCTATAACAATAAAAATTAATCATAAATCCTTTCCTTCATTATTATATTAACCTGCTCTCCAAAATATAATTTCAATAAACCTTTAAAATATATAAACTAATTAAATATTTTATTGATTTACCTTTTATATAGGAAAACAGGCTAATTAATTCCAGCTCAGCGAGCAAGATTGTATTTATCCATATACCCATCTTGCGCTAGCGATAATATATTATTCCTTCTTAAATTTGGTGAAATGTATAGTAATTTCCGCTTAATTAACAGCCATTCGCAAATATTCAGTGGCTTTGAGTTTATTGACCACTTCTGGACTCGAAACTTGTTTAACATGAACACTTAGCACGCGAACTAAAGAGCCATTTTCGACATTCAATTGTTTTGCCTGTTCTTTTGTTAACTGCAATATGTTCTGATGAGGCTGGCTATACACAAGAATGGCGCGATAATTTTCATAATCATCATTGGCCACAATGTAAGACTCATCCCCTACAGCGATATTTTGAGGCTGTTCGATTTGAACCGTTACAGACTGGCTTTCTTTAATCGCCCGTAAATTTTCGATATCCGCTTGCAGCGTTGCACCACCATCAAAAATATCGATATAGCCTTTATAGCGTAGCCCCTCTTCAAGCAAGAGGTTGTAGGCTGGTCGAGTATTTGGGTGCACAATGCCAATCGCAGCTTTAGCATCGTCAGGTAACATATCGACATAGAGGGGATGTCTTGGCATCAGCTCAGCAATAAAAGCCTTCTGCCCTACACCACTTAAATAATCGGCCTTGGTAAATTCGATATTAAAAAACTTGTGACCTACCGCATTCCAAAATGGTGACTGTCCATTTGCATCAGAGTATCCACGCATTTCAGCAACAATCGTTTCTTCAAAATATTGACGGAATGCTGAGAGAAATAAGAAACGGACTTTAGATAAAAATTTGCCATTTTTATTTAAGCGATAGTCAGGATCTAAAAATAAAGTACAAAGCTCACTACAGTTGGTATGGTCATTACTCAAATATAAAGTAGGTAAAGCGTTATAAACACTTAAGGGTTCAGATGCATGAACTTGTGTTCCTACATGGAAGTTATACCAAGGCTCTTTTAAGCCAAGTGCGACTTCAATACCGCAAACACCGACAATTTTATTGAGTTCAGTATCTTCTAAAACAAATAAGTAAACCTGATCTGCCTTTGGAAGTTCGCCTGCGACTGTCTTACACGCCCGTTCAATACGAGCAGCAAGTTTTTCCATATTTGGCTGCAAAGATGTCAAACCAAAACCCGCTTTTTGAGCCAACAGGTAAAGGTCATTAACATCTTTAGGTTCGATGTAACGGATAATCATCATGCTGCTTGTTCATCCTTTTGAATTTCTACAAAGCGAGCAAGCGCACGTTCAAAGCGTTTTAGACCTTCATCAATATCAGCAAATGGAATAATTAAAGATGGCGTAAAACGTACAACATTTGGACCAGCAATAAGACTCAGTAAACCTTCTTCGCCCGCAAGGTTATTAATATCTTTTGCTTTACCAGCAAATTTGTCTTTTAAAGCACAACCAATCAATAAACCTTCACCGCGAATCGTCTCAAAGATTTCATACTTTTCATTTAATTGATTTAAAGCTTTTTTATAATAATCATGACGCTCTTTAATGCCTTTCAGAACTTCAGGTGTATTAATAAACTCAAATACTGCACCAGCAACCGCACTTGCTAGCGGGTTACCACCATAAGTCGTACCATGTGTACCGACAGAAAAATGCGGAGCAAACTTATCGGTTGTTAACATTGCACCGACTGGGAAACCGCCACCTAGTGCTTTTGCAGTCGTTAACACATCTGGAATAACACCAGAGTTCATATAGGCATAAAGTGCACCTGTACGGCCTACACCCGTTTGCACTTCATCAAAAATAAGTAAGGCACCGAACTGATCACATAGTGCTCTTAAGCCTTTTAAAAATTCGATGTCAGCAGGAATAACGCCGCCTTCACCTTGGATCGGCTCAACAATAACTGCACAAGTTTGCTCATTAATGACTGCTTTAGCCGCTTCTAAATCATTATAAGCAACATGGCTAATACCGTTTGGAAGTGGTGCGAAGTCTTGTGAATATTTAGGTTGGCCACCCGCTGAAACGGTAAATAAGGTACGGCCGTGGAACGCATTGTTAAATGCAACGATACCGCTTTTACCAGCTATACCACTGTCTAGCCCAACTTTACGCGCAAGTTTTAAAGCTGCTTCATTCGCTTCTGCACCTGAGTTACAGAAGAAAACCTTGTTTGCAAATGTATTTTCAGTGAGTTGTTTTGCAAGGCGTAGTACGGGTTCATTGGTATAACCATTACCGACGTGCCAAAGTTTTTTTGCTTGTTCTGTTAACGCATTGACTGCCACTGGATGCGCATGACCTAATGCATTTACTGCAATCCCGCCTGCAAAATCGATATATTCTTTATTTTCTTGATCCCAAATACGTGAACCTTCGCCACGTACCGGAATGAAATTTGCCGGTGCAAAAACTGGAACCATCCAGTCGTTAAAGTCATTACGAGAAACTGCAAAATTATTCATCTTATCTAGTCCATTAAATTGAATTATTAGGCTTAACCGATGCCCCTATTATTCAAAATCAAATTGATTCACAAAATTTGTAATTCAGTCAAAAATGAATTAATTTTTACCAATCTGATAATTGACAATTACAATATGGATAACATTGATCAAATTATTTTAGGTTTGCTTAAAGATAACGCACGGATGTCTGTTACTGAGTTAGCCGAAAAAGTTCATGTTTCAAGAGCAACGGTAAAAAAGAGAATCGAGTATTTAGAGTCTTCAGGCATCATTACCGGATATACAGTACGGTTTAAACCCAATGCAGAACGGAACGTCATCCGTGCATGGATGAGCATTATGGTTGAAGGGACCAAAGCGCAGTCTGTGATTAAAGAATTACGCCTAGAAAGTGCCGTGGAATGTCTACATAAAACGAATGGCAAATGGGACATTTTGGTCGAGCTACGCTCTGATACTTTAGAAAACTTCGATAAAGTTTTAGAAAGAATCAGAAACATTTCAGGTATTTATAATAGTGAAACCAGCATTCTGCTTGCGAGTCATAAGACCTAATCATTCACTTTAATTTCAAATAATAAGAACGAAAAATTGATGGGCTAAGCATAAGGTTTGGCTCATCAAGCTGCTCTCGATTAGAAAATTCTTCAATTGTCTTTCATCAAATCTACTGAACTAGTACGACAATCAACTTCTCCTAAAAATCGTCAATAAATTTTTAATATTTTTTAAATAATCAAATCAAAAACTTAAAATCCAATTTGATTTAAATTCCAACTTTTTTCACTCAATCCCCTCATCAAAGCATTTGACAGAAAATTTAAAACATAATACATATAGTATTATATGTTATATGTTAAAACCTAAGGAAAAGGTATAAAAAATGGCTAAAACTCAACTACAACACTTCATTAACGGCGAATATGTTGCTAGCAAAGGAAATGATTATTTCGACTTGGTAAGCCCAGTAACTGGTGAAGTTTATGCACAATCACCGAATGCAACCGAGGCAGAAGTTGATGCAGCTTATGCCGCTGCAAAAGAAGCATTTAAAATTTGGGGACGCAGTACACCTTCGACTCGTCAAAAAGCATTACTGAATTTAGCAGATGCTATTGAAGCAAATGCTGATCGTTTGATTGAAGCGCAAAGTCGTAATACGGGTCAGTTAAAACATTTAATCGCATCTGAGGAAGTAGGTGCATCAGCAGATCAGGTTCGTTTCTTTGCAGGTGCTGCTCGCCTACTCAATGGCACTGCTTCAGGTGAATATTTAGAAGGTTTAACCTCTTCTATTCGCCGCGAACCTGTCGGTGTAGTTGGACAAGTTACACCTTGGAACTATCCACTCATGATGGCTGTTTGGAAAATTGCTCCAGCTTTAGCCGCAGGTAACACAGTAGTACTTAAACCAAGTGATACTACGCCTGAAAGTACGCTTTTACTGGCAGAAATTGCTGCACCATTTTTCCCTAAAGGTGCATTTAACGTAGTGTTAGGTCAAGCTCAGGTGGGTTCAAAAGTTGTATCACATAAAACCCCTGCACTTGTTTCGATTACAGGCTCAGTTCGTGCGGGATTACAAGTTGCAGCTTCTGCCGCAGCAAATCTAGCGAAAGCGCATCTTGAGCTTGGTGGTAAAGCACCTGTAGTGGTTTTTGAAGATGCTGACCTAGACAAAGCAGTTGAAATGATTGCTTTAACAGGCTATTTCAACGCAGGCCAAGACTGTACTGCAGCAACACGTGTCATTGTGGCTGAATCTGTTCATGATGAATTTTTAAGCAAGTTGGTTGAAGCTGCAAAAAATACCCGTTTTGGTGAACCCGATGATCAAGACGCACTTTATGGCCCACTTAACAATGCCAACCAATTGAAAAATGTTAAAGCCTTTATCGACAACTTACCTGCTCACGCCAAAGTTGAAACAGGTGGAAAACAAGCAGACCGTCCGGGCTTCTATTTTGAACCAACTGTTATTAGTGGTTTAAAACAACACGATGAAGCCATTCAAAATGAAATTTTTGGACCAGTGATTACCGTTCAAAAATTTACCGATGAAAATGATGCGATTGAAAAAGCCAACGATGTTGAATATGGCTTAGCTTCAAGTGTTTGGACTAAAGATCATGCCCGCGCCACTCGTCTTTCTCGTGAACTCGATTTCGGTACAGTTTGGATTAATACCCATATTCCTTTAACCGCAGAAATGCCACACGGCGGCTTCAAAAAGTCAGGATATGGTAAAGATTTATCTGGTTACGGATTTGAAGAATATACCCGTGTTAAACATGTGATGAGTTCAAACGAATAATAACAATGCGTTTTGAAAGGAGATCAAAATGAATAAGCAAGAAATGAAAGACTTGGTGACTAAAGCCCATCACGAGCTTTTTAATTTGCACGACACCACTGCTTTAGACCGTTATTTTTCTGAAGACTTTATAGAGCACTCACCACTCGTTGCAAATGGTATTTCAGGTCTTCGTCAATTGGTAGAAGATTGTCCCGATATGCAACACGAAGCTGTACGTGTACTAGCAGATGGTGACTTGGTTGCAATTCATGGCCGCTTTCAAGGATTAGATGAAAACCCGTTAGTTGGCTTTGATATTTACCGAGTGAAAGATGGCAAAATTGTGGAACATTGGGATGGACTGGTAGCAGAAGCTGCACCCAATGTGAGTGGTAGAACCCAACTAGATGGTCCGACTGAAATCGTCACTCACCATGACCCAGAGGAAAATCGTGAGATTGTGACCTCTTTCTTTAAGAAGTCATTAATTGATGGCAATTACGAAGCATTTAAAGAATACACTCACAACGATCAGTTCATTCAACATAGTCCAGACATTGGCGATGGTGTTAAAGCAGTCATTGATTTTTTGAACAATATCCGTAATGAAGGACAAGGTTTGGTATACTCCAAAACGCATCGCTCCATTGCTGATGGTCAATTTGTCTTGACACATTCCGAAGGAAGTATTGCCGGAAATCGACATGCCTATTTTGAATTATGGCGTGTAGATAATGGCAAAATTGTTGAACTTTGGGATGCAATACCAGCTGTGCCTGAAGATGAACAGGCCGTCCATCAATATGGCGTGTTTTAATCATTTATCCGTTTCATTAAGCTAAGTCTCTGACTTAGCTTTTAGAGAATTCGCCATGTCAGCATATACGATAATTTTTGCACCTATCGCTCAGGCAACTCGATCGGAACAAGTTGTGGAACGCTTGGAAAATGCAATTATCTCTGGATTGCTCAAAAGCAATGAACAGCTTCCTAACGAGGCGGATCTAGCTCGCTTAATGGGAGTGTCACCCATTACGGTCCGTGAAGCGTTAAATACTTTACGCGTAAAAGGCCTGATTGATACACGACGCGGGCGAAACGGCGGAAGCTTTGTTTGTGAGTTACCTTCCGATTTACTCTTAAACAAGCACCCTCTTCGCCAAGCGTCCAATGAATATCTAGCTGATTTAGGCGAATTTCACAGTGCAATTTTAAGCCATGGTGCATATTTGGCAGCACAGAGAACCACTGAATATGAATTAGGCAAAATTAAAGAGCTTATTGATCAATTTGAACAGGCCGTTGAAGCAGACACACGTGCTCAACTTGATTTACGTTGCTTATTAACACTCACCTCTTTTGCTCAATCAGCTCGCCTGGCAAATCAAGAGTTAACCATACAAGCCGAATGGGCACCGCTCATTGCTGTGCTTTACCAAGATGATCAGTTTCATCAATCGGTCGTCGCTCAATACCATCAACTTTTATCATCTTTTGTTCAAGGCAATGAAGATGATGCTGTTATTCAAGCGCGAAAAATCATTTCGATGCTAACAGACCAAATGCTTCGATATAAGTTATCTATCGAATAAAAACAATAAAGTAGAGCGCTTATAAAGTATCAAGTGAGAAATACGGAATTTTAGGAGTTATAGGAATGACCCAACATTTAGATATAGAAGAGCTTCAAAATTTGTTAAAGACGGTGGTTGAGGAAACGACAGCCATTACAGAAAAGCTGGCGACCAAAGCGAGCAAAATTCTTTCAAAACATGAACCTGAAAAAACCAAAGACGTTAAGCTTTCAGGTTCAGAGCGTTCAGCTTTGCAAAAGGAAATTAAAAAGGCCTTACAGGAAAGCCATTACAGTCAAGGTATTGGTTTTGCAAGTTATAGCCCTGCAACGCAAGAAGAGCAAGATTATTGGACACTCGAATGGTGGTATAAAAAAGAAGATCAGTTACAACAAGCTAAACTTGAAAACTATCAAAATGCTCAGCGATTTCTAGACTTTCGCTCTTTTGAATGGTTCCATAAACCTGCTCAAAATAAAAGTCCGTGCATCCATGGGCCTTATGTTGACTACATTTGCAATGGCGCATACACCATCACCCTTGCCCATCCGGTCATGATTCGTGATCAATTTATCGGTGTGATTGCTACCGATATTTTAGTTTCCGCACTCGAAAAAATTCTTATGCCGAAGCTTAAAAACATTAAACAAAAAGCAATTGTGATTAACGACTCTTCTAGAGTGATTACTTCAAATGATATCACCATCAGAACAGGCACATTATTTAAAGGCCAAAGCCCCGAGCAGTTTCTGTCACGACCGTGTCAATCTTTTCAACTGGTCGTGATCTAGAGTTATATCAAAGATATAAGTATTTGATCTTGCTTTAGGGCATCACCAAGGCGAAACAGCCACCCACTTTTGTACAAACTTTCTCCAAATAGACGTGTTTATTCAAGTCTAGGGGAAGTTTTGGCTCAAAAATAGCATCGCTTTTCCGGATGAAAAGCAAAACAACGAATTTGAGGTTGAAATGACATGGAAAATAAAACGTCTTCCTTAAAAAAACTGTCTCTTTGGCAAGTCACGATTATTGGTATTGCCTACATGACCCCTATGACGGTGTTTGACACTTTCGGTATTGTCTCTGGCATTACCAATGGACATGTGCCACTGGCATATTTGCTCGCACTTGGTGCCATGTTACTTACCGCTTGGAGCTATGCAAGATTTAGTCAAAATTCAGAAAAATCAGGCTCGGCATATAGCTATACTGCTGAAAGTTTAGGGCCTAAAAGTGGTTTTTTTGTCGGTTGGTGTTCACTACTCGACTATTTGTTATTACCCCTCATTAATGTTTTGCTAGCTGCGATTTATCTCACAGCCCTTATCCCAAGCCTGCCTTACTGGTTCTGGGTGCTTGTATCGGCAAGCCTAGTCACTTTAGTGAATTGTTTCCGCATTCGATTACTCGCCAATTTAAGCCTGTTGTTTGTGTTTGCACCGATCATACTCATGGTCATTTTTGTTTATTTAGTGATTAAGGGTATTGGCTCGACTCAAGGTTATGAGCATGTGCTTACTTTGGCGCCACTCTGGCATGAGCACCAATCTTTACTCCCACTCGTTGCGGGTGCCTCAGTTTTGTGCTTTTCATTTTTGGGCTTTGATGCGGTTACCACGCTTTCTAATGAAACCAAACAACCCACCAAAAATATTCCTCGTGCAGTCATGTTAACAACTCTCGCTGGCGGGCTTATTTTTTTCACAGCCGCTTGGTTTATTCAGCTATATTTTCCAAATAATCTACGCTTTCAACATCCTTCAGAAGCATTACCTGAAATTGTGCTTTACGTGGGTGGTGCTTTTTTCCAATCCGTATTCTTATGCGGACAAATTATGAACACAGTCGCCTCTGGCCTTGCCTCTCATGCCAGTGCTTCACGTTTACTGTATATAATGGGTACCGATAATATTTTCCCTAAAAAGTATTTTGGGACAATTCATATCTCATTAGGTACACCATTTTTTTCGGTTTTGTTTGTTGGTCTTATTTCAATGTCCGCGGTTTTTCTAGATTTAGCCCAAGTCGTAAGCCTCATCAGCTTTGGTGCCCTAGTCGCTTTTACAGCCGTAAATTTCTCTGTTTTTATGAAGTTTTATATTAAAGATAAACAGCGCGCAGGTTTTAAAAACAAATTTCTAAACCTATTTTTACCGCTTATCTCTGTAATCAGCATTATTTGCCTCTGGCTTAATCTTGACTCATCTTCACTGATTTTTGGATGTTTCTGGTTAGCTTTGGGTATTCTCCTATTTATCTATAAAACGATTAAAAAACAAAGCATTGCTATTAGTAATGCTTATTAATATTTAAGGAAATTTGTCATGAAAATTATTTCTAAACCTCAACTTTTAAAAGACGTGGAATATAAACCAAGTAAATCTCTACAGGTAGGCAAAGAGTGGAGCTGGTTAAATCCGAAACATGCAAAATTTGAGGCTACCACTATAGAAGGCACATCGGTAGATAACCCAGCGAACTACTATGAAAGCTCAATTTCTGATTGGCATACTTTTGACAGTTTAAAAGCTGATATTGAATGTGATGTCGTGGTTATTGGTGGTGGTTTATTAGGTTCATCTACAGCCTTACATTTAGCTGAACAAGGCGTAGAGACTGTTTTATTAGAAAAAAATCGCATTGGTAGCGCAGCTTCTGGACGCAATGGCGGACAACTTACCCCTGGTTTAGCTCGCTGGGAAGCTCAAGAAATGGCCGATCGCTTGAGTTATGAAGATGCCAAAAAACTCTGGCATTTTACCTCTACAGAAGCGATGCAACTCATTGATGACATCTCGGAAAAATACCAACTCAACTTTGACCGCAAATACGGCCACATTACTGCCGCTGTTCATGAAGGGCATTTAGTCGGTTTAACACAAGGCGCCGATGCACGAAAATATTTAGGTGAAGACCATACCCGCATTGTGGGTAAACATGAACTCATGGACTATATTAAGTCTGATTATTACACAGGTGGTTTAATTGATGAGTTGGGTGGACAAATTCATCCTTTAGCTTTAAACCGTGGCTTAATTTATGGCTTTTGCCAAAATGGCGGTACTGTTTATGAGCAAACAGAAGTCCTTTCAATAGAAGAAAAAGCAGATGGTATTTATGTTCAAACTGCAAATGCTGTTGTAAAAGCTAAAAAGTCTGTAGTGTTAGCTGTGCACCATGCTTCGTTTAAACTTTTATCAGAGCAAAACAATACTACTATTCCGTTTTACACTTATGTTGCGACGACTGCCCCGCTAGAGCTTGATACAAAAGAACTTTTACCATTTGGACATCCAGTATATGACACACAGTTCCAAATTGATTACTACCGTCCCGTGTTTAACAACCGCTTATTATTTGGTGGTCAAGGTACAGGAACATGCTGGGGACCAGAAAAAACATTAAATTATTTAGAACATCGAATTCACACTGTTTTCCCTCAAATTAAAAATCTAGAGATGGATTTTGTCTGGAGTGGCACCACTGATTTAACCGTAAATGGTGCAGTCGATAGCCGTAAATTTGGCAATAAATTCCCAATTTATGCTGTTCACGGCTGGAGCGGTCACGGCGTTGCTCAGACGGTACGTATTGGTAAAGCCATTGCAAATGACTTTGTTGGGCAATCTAACGACTTTGAAATGTTATCTAAAATTGACCATCAAAATATTATCTTTGGTCGTACCCTTGCACCCGTTGTTATTCCACTCGCTAAAAGCATGTATGGTATTGGTGCAATGATTAATCCGGGCAAAATGGTGTCTTTCTAATTTATTAAAATAACTAATTTTCAAAAAAAGGATTCGTATAGCTTTGTACGGATCCTTTTTATTTAGCTGAGTAAAATCCTTTTCAAACTAGGTTATCCCTAACCAATCTATTACAATAGCGCCAGCTTTTTTATTCAGCGCATATATTTTGAGCAATTCATCTTCCCAATTAAAACGCGGACTTAAAAATCGCCATATCCAGTTAATCGCTATGGGTGGTGCTGTCGGGACAGGTTTATTTTTAGGCTCTGCACAAGTCATCCAGTCTGCTGGTCCTTCTATTATTTTAGGTTATGCCATTGTCGGTTTGGTCGCATTTTTAATTATGCGCCAAATGGGTGAAATGATCGTAGAAGAACCTGTGGTCGGTTCCTTTAGTTACTTTGCACAAAAATATTGGGGGAAATTCCCCGGTTTTTTATCGGGCTGGAACTATTGGGTTGTTTATATTCTGGTCGCGATGACCGAACTGACAGCAGTTGCTAAATATGTGCATTACTGGTGGCCCCATATTCCTGCTTGGATATCAGCCTTATTTTTCTTTGTTTTGGTCACATGTTTGAACTTAGGCAACGTTAAATTTTATGGCGAATCTGAGTTTTGGTTAGCTATTATTAAAGTTGCGGCGGTCATTGCCATGATCGTGTTTGGCTTATATTTATTGCTTACCGCGGGTAATGACTCTATCGCTAGCTTCTCAAACTTATGGCAGCATGGCGGATTTTTCCCGCATGGGTTCTCGGGCCTATTTTATATGCTCGCCTTTTTAATGTTTGCTTTTGGCGGTATTGAACTGATTGGAATGACTGCCGCTGAAGCCGAAAATCCAGAAAAAAGCATTCCACAAGCCATTAACCAAGTCATCTTTCGAATCTTGGTTTTCTATGTGGCTTCGCTTGCTATCATCATGTCACTCATTCCGTGGAATCAGCTTGACCTCGGTGGTTTAGATAAAAGTCCATTTGTGATGATTTTTAGCCAGCTTGGTATTGGTTGGGCAGCGCATTTGCTTAACTTTATTATTTTAACAGCCGCACTGTCTGTTTATAACAGCGGCATGTACGCAAACAGCCGTATGTTATATGGCCTAGCAGTACAAGGCCATGCATCCAAAATTTTTACAAAAGTCAGTAAACAAGGGGTTCCAACACCTGCTGTTATCTTTTCTTCTATCCTAATTTTTGGTTGTGTATTACTGAATTATTTTATCCCAGAAGAAGCTTTAAGCTATCTCATGTACATGGCCGTGGCTGCACTAGTTTTAAACTGGGCAATTATTAGCTTTACGCATTTAAAGTTTAAACGCGCTATGAAACTTGAAAATAAAGTTGCCAAGTTCCCTGCATTAATTTCACCTTTAAGTAACTATATTGTTTTGATTTTCATTGGCATGATTTTATATATCATGTGGACTCAAGGATTTGAAAAATCGGTGATTTTAATTCCAATCTGGATTACATTCATGTTTGGATTATATAAATTTCTGAGTTGGAAAAAAGCACTCTAATATTCAAAAAAGGCTTATTCAAACTGGATAAGCCTTTTATCATTTATCAGCTTGTCACCCTAAGCAACTTCAGAAAATCTATTCAAAAAACCATTCACATTCTATTCATCATTATTAAATTGTTCTCTACTAGACACATGGATATGTAAGCCTTAGTCATTCTAAACATTGGTATTTAATGAGATAATTATTAAAGTACAAGTGTTTACATGATCTATAAATATTTGTGTCAATGTTCAGCTAAAATCAAAACAGACCAGTTTATCGTTACGATCACTCAATAGGCAAAAGATACTGCATCGCAAGATAGGTTCTTTACCCACTGCACTGATTTAGCCGTCAACTGTGTCACTCAATGATGAAAGACAGGAAATTTTATGGAAAAAGCTCTGCAATGTCCTAAGTGTGGTTCTACAGAAATTGAAGCACGTGACCATGACAAATTACTTAGAACAACTGGCGGTGTTTTACTCACAGCTGCCGGTACAACGGCAGGCACTGTAGGTGGCGCTGCGACCGGTGCTACTGTTGGAGCAGCTATTGGTACTGTTGCTGGTCCTTTAGGTGTAATTGTTGGCGGAACTGTAGGGACTTTTGTTGGTGCCATTAGTGCAGGAATTACTGGCGGTGTAGTTGGTAATATTTTTGGTAAGAAAGCTGGCGTAATAATCGACAAGAATATTTTTCAAGATTATCGCTGTTTAAAATGTAAATACCGCTTTAAGCAAAAGAAGTAATTTAAATTAAATAGGAGAACTAGTTGCTCTAGCTCTCCTACCTAATCAAAAAATTTATAAACTATCTGGAATAATAAATTTTTATCTAGCATTTCATATAATTAATCTAGATAGCAGCCTATTTTTAATAAAGTAAAACTTTAGTTAAGACTTTAATTTACTTAGCTACTACTCCATCTTGTTGATATTTTGGTGAACGTGGACCATATAACAACCCCATACCCGGATTATAAGTCGTCGGGGTAAAAAGTTGAGTATTTACCATACTCGCTAATGGATAAGCCCGATCAGTAAAGCTGCCAGCAATCTGTTCAACTAAAGCACCGACGACCATTCCGATTAAACCCGCATTACCATCATTACTTGCTTGAACAAGTTTTTTCTCACCTGTCCAAATCACATCTCCAGTTTTTAAATCAACAAGCTTTGCATCAGCACTTACTGTCGCGACACTCTGAATCACTTGGTATTTAGAACCATATTCTTTAATTCGAATATATAAAGCTGCGTCTGCACCAAAAATCTCTTGTAATTTCTGGGGTGCAATAGACTGAGCATCACTACCATTAGTAACCCCATTCTCTTTAAACATATTGTCTACGACAGAGATTGGGAAAACGTAATAACCAGCTTCTGCCACAGGTGCCACCACAGTAGGCCAATAACTATAAGTCGCTTTTACATCAGGCGAATCATTGACTGGAGGCAATACCAAAATCGATTTTGGCATATGAGCTTTATAAGCTGTAATATCTTTATTAGGTTGTGGAGTAACGGCACATCCAGTAAATGCAAGGCTAGAGATAACCAAACCAGCAATTAGAAATTTCTTCATCATGATTTTGCATTCCCACCATTAGCATTCATTTTTTGCAATAAGCGATCCATTAAAACTGTAGATTCTGGATATACTTGTCGTTCAAGCTGGAAATTCTCAATTGCTTTTTGAGAATTATTCTCTTGTAAATACAATAATCCTAAATGTGCATATAAACCTGGCGGAACGGCTAAGCCCTTGCCTTTAGTTTTCTCAATTTCAGCTTCTAATTTTGTGATTTGCGTACTTGGTGTCGCTTTCTCAGGTGAGTTATACATCAAATAGGTTTGATGAGTATAAGTTCCCCAATTATATAAAGGTTGAGGACCAGCGGCACACCCAACCAATCCCATAGCAAGAAAACTGCTTAAAAGAATTTTTTTCATTTAACACATATCCAAAATTATTGAATTGACCAACGGTTATTTTGAATATCTGTTACAAGATTATTAACTGCTTCACGAACAGCTAAATCAAGTACTTTGCCATTTAAAGTCGAATCATAAGAAGCTGTAGAGCCAAAACCTAATACTTCACGAGCACCTAAGGCATATTCACCCGCACCTTGTACGGAATGCACGACTTCAGATGTTTTTACATCAACGACATTTAGATTAACTTTTGCATAAGCAACTTGCTGTTTACCGCGACCTAAAATACCAAATAATTGCTGATCACCTACTTCTTTGCGACCAAACTCAGATACGTCACCTGTGAGAACATAACGAGCACCTTTAATAGATTGGCTTGTATTACTATACCCAACTTCTTGTTTAATCTCAGATAAATTGTCTCGATTTAAAACTGTAAAATAACCAGTTTGCTGTAAATGTGTCTCAAGAATAGTTTTCGCCTGTCCGCCTAGACGGTCTACATTGTCAGAGAAAACACCTCTCATATAACTAGAGCGGTTATCAAACTTACCGATAGAAACAGGAGCCTTTACTCCCGTATATTTAATTTGTGATGTAGCTACAGTTACTTGCGGGCTTTGTATCGTTCTTGAAGTTTCAGTAGTTGAACAAGCAATTAAACCGAAAGAACTCAAAGTAGTAATGATTAATATTTTTTTCATGTTACTCTATAATGATTACAAAATATAAAGAATACATATTATATACAAAAAGACTATCAAATAGTCTAACAATTTAACCATTGAGTAAAAAATACTATTTTTTATTTTATGGATATTTAAATAATAAAAAGTTCCTATTTTGATAGGAGTTATTCGAGTTTGTTTAAAGTGCAATATGCCTGGCTGTCCACAGCATTTAAAAAATAATCCAACAATTGCTCCCTTTCACTAGCTTTATTTGGATCTAAAAGTTGGATGATTGCGCCATCAATCATAAATAAAATCATGTTTGCATCAGCTTTTAAGCCACGACTTTCTAGACTAAATATCAAATCAAAAAGTTCTTTAAGTAGCCATTTTCTATATTCAATCGCCATGCGGTAAGCTCGAGGATAAAGCAGTTTTAATTCAAAAATGGCTTTAAACAAAAGATGGTAAAGACTATTTATATCGACATGTAAGCGGGCAATTTCTTTGAGTTTATCGGCTACGTTTGGTAGCGATGTGAATAGACAATTGCCAGAACTTCTTCTTTGAGTCGGCTGTTTTGAAAGATTAGGCACATTTCAACAAGCCGTTCTTTCGAGTGAAAGTAGTTATAAAACGTCGCTTTTTGAATTTTGGATTTTTTAATAATCAGGTCTACGCCTGCATTATGAAATCCATACGTGGTAAAAAGTTGGATAGCGGTTTGAACCACCTGTAATTTTTTGGAAGATATTTCTAAAGTTGGCATAGTTTTACCGTTATAAATTCTTGTTGTTTCTAAATGAGATAAAAAGCCTGTGCCGTTTCTGGGAGAAAAAAAGGCACAGCAAAGCCGTAAGACGGTGCTTGGCACATCTCAAGTTTTGTAGTTACTAAGTTTTAAGTAAAAATGACTTAAAGCCTGAAAACCTTATGGCGTTCAAGCTGCTGTAAATTTTTAAGTTGTGTCGATATAGACTTTGGCAAAGGCTGCCAAGAAATAATGAATGTGCAAAGCCAACTCCTTTTTTTATTGGGAGTTCTGCCAAATCATTAAAATTATGGTGGCAGAACGAAAGGGGGTTCGCAGACTGGTCATAGATCCAGCACACCCGTGGGTGTCCCCCTCCCGTTCTGAACTGCACCCCATAAGTTAGACTTTTAAAACTTATGAGGTGTGCTCTATGCCAATTCCGAAGCATTCAAAAGAGTTAAAATTAAAAGTCATTCAAGCTTATTTAGAGGGAAGTAAAGGATATAAAATCCTTTCACAAGAATTTAATGTAGATCTCCAAACCATCCGCTTATGGATTGAAAACTATAAGGCACAAGGTGAAGATGGCCTGAATGTTAAAACTAAAAAAACCTACTACTCTTCCGAATTTAAAATCAAGGCTGTACAAATGCTTCTTGATAAGATACCGGTAAGAGAAGTTAGAAGACGGTTAAATCTGAGCGGGACGTCAATTTTAAGAAGGTGGCTAGCTCAGTATCATAAAGAAGGGATTGCTGGGTTTAATACCACGAGGATTTATACCAATATGCTTAAACAAGATAAAACTAAAATAACCAAGTCTGTAAAAGATGACAAAGATAAATCTCAGCAGGAGCTCATTGATGAAGTGACCGCTTTACGAGCAGAGGTTGCCTTTTTAAAAAAGCTAAAAGCCTTAAAACTGAAGCAACGTACCTAAATTCAATTTCTACTGCAGACAGTGTTCAAGTTATTTCAGAATTAAGGCAAATTTATCCATTAAAGCTCTTACTCAGTATTGCCAAGATCGCTCGTAGTACTTATTTCTATCACATGAAAGCTGTACGCTCTAAGGATAAATATACTGAGTTAAAACAGCAGATCAAGTCCATATATCACAAGCATAAGGGATGCTATGGCTATCGTAGAATTACTCTTGCTCTGAAAAGTACAGGAATAATAATCAACCATAAATGTGTATATCGTCTTATGAAAACTATGGGACTTAAATCACGTATCAGAGCACTAAAATATCGCTCATATAAAAGTGGTTGTGTCGGGATGGTGGCCGATAACATTATGCAACGGCAATTTAAAGCGAACCGTCCCAACCAGAAATGGGCAACTGATGTGACGGAATTTAATGTTAACGGTGAAAAACTTTATCTATCACCAATTATAGATTTATTTAATGGGGAAATTATTACCTTCCGGATCCAACGTAAACTCAATTATGAGTTAGTGAAAGATATGCTCATTCATGCTTTAGCTAAACTTAAGCGACATGAGAAACCAATTCTCCATTCAGATCAAGGATGGCAATATCAAATGGCTCATTATCAACAGCAATTAAAGCAACATGGTTTAATTCAAAGTATGTCTCGTAAAGGAAATTGCTTAGATAATGCTGTAATAGAAAGCTTCTTTGGAATATTAAAATCGGAGTGCTTTCATGGTGAAAAATTTCAATCAACTGATGAGTTAGAGAAAACTATACGAGAGTACATTCATTATTATAATCATGAGAGAATCAAGGTGAAGCTACAAGGTTTATCCCCTGTACAATATAGAAACCAGTTTTTAAAAACTGCTTAACTAACTGTCCAACTTTATGGGGTCAGATCAT
>NZ_JAKTIG010000082.1:0-81532 GCF_027855145.1 Acinetobacter sp. AOR18_HL | reverse complement strand
TTGATTAATCGAAATAATTTTCATTGATTGATTGGTTTAAATTACTCGAAGTTTATTTGAGCGAAATTTAAGTCAGTAATTGATGAGCCAGAATTGGTACCTTGTCTTTAAATAAGGTACAAAATGATTTTAACTGAAGAGTTTGATCATGGCTCAGATTGAACGCTGGCGGCAGGCTTAACACATGCAAGTCGAGCGGAGAGAGGTAGCTTGCTACTGATCTTAGCGGCGGACGGGTGAGTAATGCTTAGGAATCTGCCTATTAGTGGGGGACAACATTTCGAAAGGAATGCTAATACCGCATACGTCCTACGGGAGAAAGCAGGGGATCTTCGGACCTTGCGCTAATAGATGAGCCTAAGTCGGATTAGCTAGTTGGTGGGGTAAAGGCCTACCAAGGCGACGATCTGTAGCGGGTCTGAGAGGATGATCCGCCACACTGGGACTGAGACACGGCCCAGACTCCTACGGGAGGCAGCAGTGGGGAATATTGGACAATGGGCGCAAGCCTGATCCAGCCATGCCGCGTGTGTGAAGAAGGCCTTATGGTTGTAAAGCACTTTAAGCGAGGAGGAGGCTACTTTAGTTAATACCTAGAGATAGTGGACGTTACTCGCAGAATAAGCACCGGCTAACTCTGTGCCAGCAGCCGCGGTAATACAGAGGGTGCAAGCGTTAATCGGATTTACTGGGCGTAAAGCGCGCGTAGGCGGCTAATTAAGTCAAATGTGAAATCCCCGAGCTTAACTTGGGAATTGCATTCGATACTGGTTAGCTAGAGTGTGGGAGAGGATGGTAGAATTCCAGGTGTAGCGGTGAAATGCGTAGAGATCTGGAGGAATACCGATGGCGAAGGCAGCCATCTGGCCTAACACTGACGCTGAGGTGCGAAAGCATGGGGAGCAAACAGGATTAGATACCCTGGTAGTCCATGCCGTAAACGATGTCTACTAGCCGTTGGGGCCTTTGAGGCTTTAGTGGCGCAGCTAACGCGATAAGTAGACCGCCTGGGGAGTACGGTCGCAAGACTAAAACTCAAATGAATTGACGGGGGCCCGCACAAGCGGTGGAGCATGTGGTTTAATTCGATGCAACGCGAAGAACCTTACCTGGCCTTGACATAGTAAGAACTTTCCAGAGATGGATTGGTGCCTTCGGGAACTTACATACAGGTGCTGCATGGCTGTCGTCAGCTCGTGTCGTGAGATGTTGGGTTAAGTCCCGCAACGAGCGCAACCCTTTTCCTTATTTGCCAGCGAGTAATGTCGGGAACTTTAAGGATACTGCCAGTGACAAACTGGAGGAAGGCGGGGACGACGTCAAGTCATCATGGCCCTTACGGCCAGGGCTACACACGTGCTACAATGGTCGGTACAAAGGGTTGCTACCTAGCGATAGGATGCTAATCTCAAAAAGCCGATCGTAGTCCGGATTGGAGTCTGCAACTCGACTCCATGAAGTCGGAATCGCTAGTAATCGCGGATCAGAATGCCGCGGTGAATACGTTCCCGGGCCTTGTACACACCGCCCGTCACACCATGGGAGTTTGTTGCACCAGAAGTAGCTAGCCTAACTGCAAAGAGGGCGGTTACCACGGTGTGGCCGATGACTGGGGTGAAGTCGTAACAAGGTAGCCGTAGGGGAACCTGCGGCTGGATCACCTCCTTAACGAAAGATTGACGATTGGTAAGAATCCACAACAAGTTGTTCTTCATAGATGTATCTGAGGGTCTGTAGCTCAGTTGGTTAGAGCACACGCTTGATAAGCGTGGGGTCACAAGTTCAAGTCTTGTCAGACCCACCATGACTTTGACTGGTTGAAGTTATAGATAAAAGATACATGACTGATGATGTAAGCTGGGGACTTAGCTTAGTTGGTAGAGCGCCTGCTTTGCACGCAGGAGGTCAGGAGTTCGACTCTCCTAGTCTCCACCAGAACTTAAGAGAAGTTCGGATTACAGAAATTAGTAAATAGAGATTTCGGTCTTGGTTTATTAACTTCTGTGATTTAAGTATCACGGTATTAAGCATGACCTGACGAAGGCGTGTTTATTCATTAACAGATTGGCAAAATTGAGTCTGAAATAAATTGTTCACTCAAGAGTTTAGATTAAGCAATTAATCTAGATGAATTGAGAACTAGCAAATTAACTGAATCAAGCGTTTTGGTATATGAATTTAGATTGAAGCTGTACAGTGTTTAAGTACACAGACAACAGATAGTAGCGATGAAGAATCGCACGGACAACACTCACTTGTAGGTGTTGACGACTGTTTGGGGTTGTATAGTCAAGTAATTAAGTGCATGTGGTGGATGCCTTGGCAGTCAGAGGCGATGAAAGACGTGATAGCCTGCGAAAAGCTCCGGGGAGGCGGCAAATATCCTTTGATCCGGAGATTTCTGAATGGGGGAACCCACCTACTTTAAGGTAGGTATTGCAACATGAATACATAGTGTTGCAAGGCGAACGAGGGGAAGTGAAACATCTCAGTACCCTTAGGAAAAGAAATCAATTGAGATTCCCTCAGTAGCGGCGAGCGAACGGGGATCAGCCCATTAAGTTATGTGTGTTTTAGTGGAACGCTCTGGGAAGTGCGAACGTAGAGGGTGATATTCCCGTACACGAAAGGGCACACATAATGATGACGAGTAGGGCGAGGCACGTGAAACCTTGTCTGAATATGGGGGGACCATCCTCCAAGGCTAAATACTCCTGACTGACCGATAGTGAACCAGTACCGTGAGGGAAAGGCGAAAAGAACCCCTGTGAGGGGAGTGAAATAGATCCTGAAACCGCATGCATACAAGCAGTGGGAGCACCTTCGTGGTGTGACTGCGTACCTTTTGTATAATGGGTCAGCGACTTATATTCAGTAGCGAGGTTAACCGTATAGGGGAGCCGTAGAGAAATCGAGTCTTAATAGGGCGTTTAGTTGCTGGGTATAGACCCGAAACCAGGCGATCTATCCATGAGCAGGTTGAAGGTTGGGTAACACTAACTGGAGGACCGAACCCACTGTCGTTGAAAAGCCAGGGGATGACTTGTGGATAGGGGTGAAAGGCTAATCAAGCCTGGTGATAGCTGGTTCTCCCCGAAAGCTATTTAGGTAGCGCCTCGGACGAATACCATAGGGGGTAGAGCACTGTTTCGGCTAGGGGGTCATCCCGACTTACCAAACCGATGCAAACTCCGAATACCTATGAGTACTATCCGGGAGACAGACTGCGGGTGCTAACGTCCGTAGTCAAGAGGAAAACAATCCAGACCGCCAGCTAAGGCCCCAAAATCATAGTTAAGTGGGAAACGATGTGGGAAGGCATAGACAGCTAGGAGGTTGGCTTAGAAGCAGCCACCCTTTAAAGAAAGCGTAATAGCTCACTAGTCGAGTCGGCCTGCGCGGAAGATGTAACGGGGCTAAAACTATGTGCCGAAGCTGCGGATTTGACATTAGTCAAGTGGTAGGGGAGCGTTCTGTAAGCCGATGAAGGTGTATTGAGAAGTATGCTGGAGGTATCAGAAGTGCGAATGCTGACGTGAGTAACGACAAAACGGGTGAAAAACCCGTTCGCCGAAAGACCAAGGGTTCCAGTCCAACGTTAATCGGGGCTGGGTGAGTCGACCCCTAAGGCGAGGCCGAAAGGCGTAGTCGATGGGAAATTGGTTAATATTCCAATACTTCTGTGTAATGCGATGAGAGGACGGAGAAGGTTAAGTCAGCCTGGCGTTGGTTGTCCAGGTGGAAGGATGTAGGTATGTATCTTAGGCAAATCCGGGGTACTCTATACTGAGATCCGATAGCAAGCTGTACTTGTACAGTGAAGTGGCTGATACCATGCTTCCAGGAAAAGTCTCTAAGCTTCAGTTACACAGGAATCGTACCCGAAACCGACACAGGTGGTCAGGTCGAGTAGACCAAGGCGCTTGAGAGAACTCTGCTGAAGGAACTAGGCAAAATGGTACCGTAACTTCGGGAGAAGGTACGCTGTTGTTGGTGATGGAACTTGCTTCCTGAGCTGACGACAGCCGCAGAAACCAGGCCGCTGCAACTGTTTATTAAAAACATAGCACTCTGCAAACACGAAAGTGGACGTATAGGGTGTGATGCCTGCCCGGTGCTGGAAGGTTAATTGATGGGGTTAGCGTAAGCGAAGCTCTTGATCGAAGCCCCAGTAAACGGCGGCCGTAACTATAACGGTCCTAAGGTAGCGAAATTCCTTGTCGGGTAAGTTCCGACCTGCACGAATGGCATAATGATGGCGGCGCTGTCTCCAGCAGAGGCTCAGTGAAATCGAAATCGCTGTGAAGATGCAGTGTACCCGCGGCTAGACGGAAAGACCCCGTGAACCTTTACTGCAGCTTGACACTGAACTTTGACCTTACTTGTGTAGGATAGGTGGGAGGCTTTGAAGTTGGAACGCTAGTTCCAATGGAGCCGTCCTTGAAATACCACCCTGGTAATGTTGAGGTTCTAACTCTGTCCCGTTATCCGGGACGAGGACCGTGTCTGGTGGGTAGTTTGACTGGGGCGGTCTCCTCCTAAAGAGTAACGGAGGAGTACGAAGGTGCGCTCAGCGTGGTCGGAAATCACGCGTAGAGTATAAAGGCAAAAGCGCGCTTAACTGCGAGACCCACAAGTCGAGCAGGTACGAAAGTAGGTCTTAGTGATCCGGTGGTTCTGTATGGAAGGGCCATCGCTCAACGGATAAAAGGTACTCTGGGGATAACAGGCTGATACCGCCCAAGAGTTCATATCGACGGCGGTGTTTGGCACCTCGATGTCGGCTCATCTCATCCTGGGGCTGAAGCAGGTCCCAAGGGTATGGCTGTTCGCCATTTAAAGAGGTACGCGAGCTGGGTTTAGAACGTCGTGAGACAGTTCGGTCCCTATCTACCGTGGGCGCTGGAAATTTGAGAGGATCTGCTCCTAGTACGAGAGGACCAGAGTGGACGAACCTCTGGTGTACCGGTTGTGACGCCAGTCGCATCGCCGGGTAGCTATGTTCGGAAGGGATAACCGCTGAAAGCATCTAAGCGGGAAGCCTACCTCAAGATAAGATTTCCCTAGGAATTTATTCCTCTAAAGAGCCGTTCGAGACTAGGACGTTGATAGGTTGGATGTGGAAGCATAGTGATATGTGAAGCTGACCAATACTAATTGCTCGTGAGGCTTGACTATACAACACCCAAGCAGTTGTATATGAAGCATCAATCGATTCATAAACATGCAAAGCAACTTGATTTAGTTATACTACTAGCTAAAATGAACAACGAAAAATCAGACCAATCAGCCCATCTGTAAAGATTTGGAAAACGCAACGTATCACACAGTGAATAAAACGAAGCAAGTATCCATACCAGTTGTGCTGGCGACCATAGCAAGAGTGAACCACCTGATCCCTTCCCGAACTCAGAAGTGAAACCTCTTAGCGCTGATGGTAGTGTGGGGTTACCCATGTGAGAGTAAGTCATCGCCAGCTCATTATTCTAAACACCCCCGTTCTAACGAATGGGGGTGTTTCTTTTATTGGGGAATTTAATTTTTAATAAAAGATAGGTCCAAAATTAGATTTGTATTCTTGCTGTATTCTATGAATATAATGACGAACTCTATTATTTTTGGGTACGTCCATGAAAATCAATTCTTTCTCTCCAATACCTGAAGATGATGAAGAGCTATCTTTGCCTACATTGATTTATTGGGCATCTCTAGGTGATATCGATCAAGTAAAAGAATTACTAATAGAGGGAGAGGATCCTAATCAGATAGATGATGAGGGATATAGTGCTCTACAAGCAGCTGCTGAAAATGATCATTTAGAGATAGTTCAACTCTTAATTGAAAAAGGTGCGCATGTCGCTTACAAAAGTGAATACACAGCATTAGAGCTTGCAGAAATGGCTGGTAATACTGATGTAGTGGAGTATTTAAAGAGTTTATAAAATTAAAGGCCTCTTTTGTTTAGAAAAGAGACCTTTTGTTCAATTAAGACAAATGATATTTCTGTAGTTTCTCAACAATGGATTGAAGACCTTTTACTTCAAACTCATTAGCTTCGAATTTTTCATCTTTATTACGTTTAAATATATCTCTTATCTCTATTACAGCATTCGGGTCAATAATACTTAAACTTGAGGTGACTTGACGTATTTGACTAATAGAACGAGAGCCATTTGTTGAACCATAGCCAATAAATGCAGCAGGTTTACCACCCCACTCCTTGCCGACATAATCAAGTGCATTTTTTAAAGCTGGGCTGTAACCATGGTTGTATTCTGGGCTAATAAAGATAAATGCGTCTGCTTGAGCAATTTTGTCTGCCCATTCTTGTTGTTTAGGTTGATCATAAATCCCGGTAGCAGGTGGGTGAGAGCCTGAAAATAACGGTAAATTCCACTCTTTTAAATCAATTACTTCTGTCTGAAAATCTTCTAGATTAAATGATGGAATTGTGGATTCTAGCCAATTGGCAACTTTAATTGCTGTACGTCCTTCACGAACACTTCCTACGATAATATAGACCAGCATGTATTTTTCCTAAGAATTTTTATCTTTATAACTTAATTCATTCTATAGGTAGGAGAGAATATAGAATTTGTAAGGATTCTTATGTCACTAATAAAAATTAAATCATAAAAAAGCCCTCATGTAGAGGGCTTTTTTATTTACATTAGCTTAATGCCTTGTTGGCCTTCAGGAGTAACCTTAAATATTTCTACTTCAAAGGTAATATTTTTCCCAGCTAATGGGTGATTAAAATCAATTTCTGTAATGTCATCATTAACTGATTTTACTACACCGAATAAGGTGGTTTTTGCCTTATCTTCAAACTCGATCATATGACCAGGAATAGGGCGTTGTTCAAACTTAACTGTATCGAAAGTTTGAACATTTTCTGGATTCCACGGACCAAAAGCCTCTTCTGGTGGAAGGTGTACTGTACGGCGGTCACCTGCACGTAAACCGAATAATGCTTTTTCGAAACCTGGTAAAAGGTTTCCGTCACCAATAGTCAGACTAACTGGCTCTTCACGGCTACGTGTATTGTCAATTTCTACACCATTTTCGATAGCTACAGAAAAGTGTAGGTCGACTTTAGAGCCTTCTTGGATACGAATTTCTTCGTTAGGTTGAATAATTTCGGTCATATTATGCATCCGAATTTTGGTTACGTTGCTTCTCAAGGAAGAATGTATCAATGAGTAGCAAAATCGTACCTAGAGTGATGGCACTGTCCGCAATATTAAAAGCTGGAAAGTGATGATTTTGGTAATAAACATGAATGAAATCGACCACATAACCTAGGGTAACACGGTCAATTAAATTGCCTAAAGCTCCACCTAAAATTAAAGCGATGGCTACAGGTAGCACCACCATTTTTTTAGGCATACGCATTAACCAAAATACAAAAAGTACTGAAACTAAGCCCGCCAAAGATGTGAAGAAATAGCGCTGCCATCCTCCTGCATCAGATAAAAAGCTAAAAGCTGCACCATAGTTATGTAATAGTGTCCAGTTTAAAAATGGAAGTACAGGTACAGGATCTGCATAGTTTAGATGTGTACTCGCAATCCATTTTGTCCATTGATCCAATACAATGGCAAGGACAGAAACTCCAAGCCAAATCAGATTATGTGGATAAAACTGGAATAAGCCTTTTTTAGCTTGTGAATTAGGCATATTTTCTCACTTCGCCACGACCAGTGACGTTCACAATACAACGACCACATAAACCAGGATGATCGGCATGTGTATTTACATCTGGAAGGACGTGCCAGCAACGTGCACATTTTTCACCTTCAGCTGCAGATATTTGTACACGTAAGCCTTCCATTTCAGTTGCTTCACCTTGCTCAGCAAATGGATGTACTACTACTTGCGAAGTAATAAGAACAAAACGGAGTTCATCAGCCAGTTGGTTTAAAACTGTTTGTAATGATTCACTTGCCCAAAGTTCAACTTTGGCTGAAAGATTACTGCCGACAAGTTTAGCGTTACGCGCTGCTTCAATCTGTTTATTTACTGCAGATTTTACGCTAATCAATGTTTGCCAATCTTCTTCAGAAAGCAAGTTTGCTTTTGATGAAACAGGTAAGTCATACCATTCTGAAGTAAATACATACTTTTCAGTTTGTTCTGGAATCAATGGCCAAGCTTCTTGAGCCGTAAAGCTTAAGATTGGGCTCATCCAACGGATAAATGCTTGGACAATATGATAAAGCGCTGTTTGAGCAGAACGACGTGCCTGAGAATCCGCTTTAGTGGTGTATTGACGGTCTTTGATAATATCTAGGTAGAAACCACCTAAGTCATTAATACAGAAGCTTGTTAACGCACTACACACCACATGGAAGTTCATTTCTTCATAGGCAGTGATAATGGTTTGTTGTACTTCATTCGCACGCTGTAAGATGTATTGATCTAGAGCGATAAGGTCATCTACGTCCAGAGCATCAGTACTTGGTTTGAAACCATTTAGGTTCGCAAGCAAGAAGCGTAGGGTATTACGAATACGGCGATAGCTATCACTTACACGGCTAAAGATTTCTTTCGATGCTGCGATTTCATAACGGTAGTCGCTAGACGCTACATATAGTCGTAAACCATCTGCACCAAGCTGTTTGATGATTTCTTCAAGCGGGATATAGTTGCCTAAAGATTTCGACAATTTACGACCGTTTTCGTCCACTGTAAAACCATGAGTTAACAAGGCTTTATATGGCGCACGATTGTGAATTGCCATAGATGTTAATAAAGAAGATTGGAACCAGCCACGGTGTTGGTCTGAACCCTCTAAATATAAGTCAGCAGGGCTTTCTAATTCATCACGTTGCTCAAGTACAGCGTAATGCGTTGTACCAGAGTCGAACCATACATCGAGTGTATCGCGAACAGCATTATATTGTTCAGCATCTTCACCGATGAAGTCTTTCGCTTCACGTTTGAACCATGCTTCGATACCTTCTTCTTCGATCAGTTGAGCAACTTCTTCGATGAGTTCAGGTGTGCGTGGGTGTAATTCGTTCGTGTCTTTATGAACGAAGAATGGAATTGGAACACCCCAAGTACGTTGACGTGAAATACACCAGTCCGGACGACCTTCGATCATTGATTCAATACGGTTTTTACCCCAGTTCGGTACAAACTCGATATCATTTTCAATGGCATTAAGCGCACCTTCACGTAAACCTTTTTGATCCATGCTAATGAACCATTGTGGTGTAGCACGGAAAATAATTGGAGTCTTATGGCGCCAGCAGTGTGGGTAACTGTGTTTAATTGGCTGATGAGCCCATAAACGGCCTACAGCACCCAAAGCTTCAATAATCTTTGGATTGGCTTTATAGATGTGCTCACCAGCATAGATTGGAGCAGTTGGAAGATAAACACCGTTACCGCCCACTGGATTGTCTACTTTAAGGTTGTATTGAAGACCTACTTTATAGTCGTCTGCACCATGGCCAGGTGCTGTATGTACGGCACCTGTACCGCTTGTTGCGATAACGTGTTCACCTAAAATAACCGGAACTTGACGATCAGTAAGTAAAGGGTGTTGCAGGGTAAGGTTTTCAAGAGCCGAACCAGTAAAATCAGCTAAAACAACTGGGTTTTCAAGCTTGTAACGCTCAATCGCTGAAGCAACTAAGTCTTTAGCAAGAATGAAGTTTTGCTTACCGCGCTCAGTTGTCACTTGCACCAATTGATATTCAATTTCGGCATGCAACGCAACGGCTTGGTTAGCTGGTAATGTCCATGGTGTAGTGGTCCAGATCACGATATCTGTCGGATCTTGAACTTCTACGTTTAAACGGACACTTAAATCTTTGAGATCGACAACGCCAAAACCAACGTCAATTGCGTCAGATTTTTTATCTTCGTATTCAACTTCTGCTTCAGCAAGAGCTGAACCACAGTCCATACACCAGTTCACTGGCTTTAAGCCTGGCTGGATATGGCCATTTTTCTGGATGAGACCTAGAGCACGAACAATATCGGCTTCTTGTTTGTAATTCATGGTGAGATAAGGATTATCCCAGTCACCTAAAATACCAAGACGTTTAAAGTCAGTACGCTGTAAATCAATTTGTTTTAGCGCGTATTCACGGCAAAGTTTGCGGAAAGTTGCTGCGTCAACTTTTTCGCCCACTTTACCTACTTTCTCTTCAACTTTTAGTTCGATTGGTAAGCCATGACAGTCCCAACCCGGAACATATGGTGCATCAAAACCTGAAAGCGTACGGCTTTTTACAATAACGTCTTTGAGTACTTTATTGACTGCGTGACCCAAGTGAATTGTACCGTTCGCATATGGAGGGCCATCATGCAAAATATATTTTTTCTTGCCAATACGCGATGCACGAATCTGCTGATAAATGTTGTCGGTATACCACTCTTCTAACCATTTCACTTCACGTACTGCCAAATTTGCTTTCATTGCAAATTGAGTATCCGGCAGGTTTAGCGTGGCTTTGTAGTCCACTGCATTCTCAGGAGTTTGCTTATCGCTCATGCAAGTTTTCTTCCAGTTTAATCAGCTTGGGAGCTGACATGTTTTACAATCAAAATTCGAATTAAAAAGGAAATTGTGTCGTGTCGTTACGGTATTGTCGTAACTGTTGCACGTCATTATCAATTCCAGCCTTAAGTGCTTCAAGCGAAGGGTAGTTCAATTCACCATGAAGATAGTGAAGAAAAGTCACCCGCATAAATAAGCCATACAGATTAGCAGAAACATCAGGGAAATGTACTTCTAATCTCCATTCTGGATGTTCTTGCTGAATGGCGGGACGTGTACCGACATGACCTGCGCCATAGAGGCTATTTTCATGATATCCGGCAATTCCCGGTTTTTCAGGTGTTTCTTGGCGCACTTTTTCAGTGAGAGAAGTCGTTTCGCAAATGACTTCAACGCCATAAATACCGTTTAAACAAGGTTTGTGGCGATTGAGACGAACATTAATGGTTGGAAAATCAAGAGTTCGTCCAATTTGGTTGCCATATTGGACACGTCCAGTAATACTGTATGGACGGCCTAATAATTTAGCTGCTAAAGCAAGATTACCCACTTGAAGTACTTGGCGAATACGGGTTGAACTTACGCGTTCACCTTCAAGTTCAATGGTATGTAAATTTGTTACTTGGAAGCCATAATCTTTTAAAAATTCACTGTTGCCTTGGCGGTCTTTACCGAAATGAAAGTCATCCCCCAAAACTAATGACTGCGCATTTAATTTATCTTTTAATAAGTCTGCGAAGGCAGATGCGCTCATGCTACGGAAATGCTCATCAAACTTAGCAACCGCAATATAGTCAACGCCAAGCTCAGCTAGATATTCAACTTTTTCTCGTAATGAGTTAATACGAGGAGGAGCATCGTAACCTTTAAAGAACTCAAGCGGCTGTGGCTCAAAAATCATGACCAGTGTTTTTAAGCCTTGTGCTGCAGCAATGTTTTTGAGTTGAGCAATCATCGCTTGGTGGCCTAAATGGACACCATCAAAATTACCAATAGTTACCGCTGTTGGAGGTAACTGAAAATTGGGCGATAACGCATTAAGACGAAGCAGTTTCATGAACTTAAAATATGGCTATTTTTGCAAGGGCTATATATTGCCATAATCTCACAGATTCGTCTTGTTGTTGTGTTTTTACTCAGTTATTTTTCAATATGAATATCTTTATATTTAAAATACTGATGAATTAAATAAAAATAAATCAATTTTTCTTATTAATAGTTTGCTCTACTATGTCTTTATCCACTCTTTGATTAGAGAACTAAGATGAAAAAACCCTTTTATCAATTAAATCAAAGCAAAGATGTTATACGACATTTTACTCCAAATTGGTTTACAGCGACTATGGGTACTGGCGTGGTGAGTATGATTTTAATCCAGCTACCATTTGCTCAATCATTTTTATTCACGCTAGCAACTTTGTTATGGCAATTTAATATTATTTTGTTCAGTGTTTTTTCAGTTCTTTATTTATTGCGGTGGTTTCTTTTCCCTCATGAAGCGAAGCAAATATTTAATCATCCAAATATGAGCTTGTTTTTAGGGGCTATCCCGATGGGGCTTGCAACGATATTAAACGGGTTTCTAAGTTTCGGTGTCGGGCTTTACGGTGAAGTTGCAATCCATATTGCTCAAGCTTTATGGTACATCGATGTCTTTTTAGCACTGGCCATTGCGTGGATCGTGCCATTTTGTATGTTTAGTCGTCAGAACCATCAGCTACAGACCATGACTGCAATCTGGCTTTTACCTGTGGTTGCCTGTGAAGTAGCAGCAAGTTCTGCCGGCATGTTAGTCGCGCATTTACCAGCAGATTTGCATAGCTTTCATTTATTAATGGCTGGCTATGTACTCTGGGGAATCTCTGTTTTACCAGCATTTGCTATTCTGACAATTTTAATGTTGCGTATGGCTTTGCATCAGTTACCTGAAAAAGAAGTCGCCATTTCTAGCTGGCTCTCTTTAGGCCCTATTGGTACAGGTGCATTAGGTTTATTGTTATTAGGGCAGCAGGCACAAAGAGTGGCGCCAAGCGTAGGATTTCACCAATTTGCGAATGTCTTTCAAGCTTTAGGAGTTGTAGGCAGTCTTGTACTTTTAGGCTTTGGGTTATGGTGGCTTGGTCTTGCGATTTTAACAACGCTCCGTCACGCAAAGACAGGTATTCCATTTAACTTGGGCTGGTGGGGCTTAACCTTTCCATTAGGTGTATTTATTCTCGCACTATTTAATTTAGGACATCAGGTTGAAATTGTATTCTTACAATACGTTGCTGTCGCATTGAGTATTCTGTTATTGACGATGTGGGGCGTTGTAATGAAGAAAACGCTAGCAGGCGCATATAGTGGTCAACTGTTTTTTTCTCCATGCTTAATCGCTTTACAACAAAAAGTGCAGTAATGATGAAAAGGTGCAAAAAGCTTTTGCACCTGATTTATACTTATTTTCTAACTTATTTAATTTTGATTTGAGCTTTTTGAATGAACACTGATATTGCTTTAATTATGGCGCTTCCTAATGAATCTAAGGGTTTATTTGAACAAGCAGGTGTTGAAGTCCATTACAGTGGTATTGGTAAGATTAATGCTGCCTTTAAAGCATTTGAAGTTATTCAAAAAACAGGCTGTAAAACTCTAATTAACTTAGGTACAGCGGGAAGCTCTGCATTTAATCGACATGATTTAG
This sequence comes from Acinetobacter sp. AOR18_HL, assembly GCF_027855145.1. Lineage (NCBI taxonomy): Bacteria > Pseudomonadati > Pseudomonadota > Gammaproteobacteria > Moraxellales > Moraxellaceae > Acinetobacter > Acinetobacter sp. AOR18_HL. The sequence continues at coordinate 68,333 of NZ_JAKTIG010000082.1, read as the reverse complement.
TCGAAGTAAAAACTTTTGTACAACGGGATATGGATGTTTCACCCCTAGGTTTTGAAGTAGGTGTAACGCCGTTAGATGATCATTTGGCGGCAGAGATTCATCTTCAACCACATTTTATTGATTTGCCAAAAGCAGTATGTGGAACAGGTGATTCATTTGAAACAGGTCAGCCAAAAGTAGCTTGTGATGTGGTTGATATGGAAGGCTATGCTTTAGCTAAAGTGTGCCATAAGTTAGGTGTACGATTAATTTCTGTGAAGTATATTACTGATGGGGCAGATGACACTGCACATTTGGATTGGGAAGAAAATTTATTGTTAGGCGCTCAGAAACTCCTAGCCCTTTATCAAAACCATTTCTAAAAAAAAGATCGGCAAATTTGCCGATCTTTTTTATTTTAGCGAGGTAATACGCCGTATAGCATCATATGTACCGTATGCTCAATCGAACGCTGGAACATACTGCGGTTACGAAGCGTTTTACCGGTCACCATTTCCATTTGAGTTGCAAAATCTGCATAGTTTTGCGTAAGGCCCCAAATATTGAGTATTAATAACTCAGGGTCGATATCTGGGGAAATCTTTCCTTCTTCTTGCCAAGTCTGAATGACTTTAGCTTTGCGTTTAAATAGCTTTTTCAAAGGCCCTTTCAGTATAGGCAAAATATGTGGAGCGCCTTGAATAATTTCTAGTGCAAACAATCTAGATGCTTTCGGTTGGCTACGAGACAGTTCGATTTTTTGAATTAAATAGTGAGATAAGGCTTCGGCTGGTTCTAATTCAGCTTCTAAAGTTTGTAAGGGGGCCAACCATTTTTGTAAAACGGTTGTGAGCACTTCTACATATAAAGACTCTTTATTTTCATAGTAATAGAAAATATTCGACTTATGCATGTCGGCGAGTTGGGCAATTTCATCCAGACTTGCTCCACTGAACCCATAGACTGAAAATACGTCAAGGGCCGCAGCAAGAAGCTGATTGCGCTTTTGGGTACTCTTTTTTTGTTCCATCTGCTGCATAATTAAAAAAATAGTATTCCCATTGTAAGGGAAATTGTTTGATTTGTGCACAGGTGTCTTGCTTTTTTAATCAAAAAACGGCTACTTATTTGTGTAATAGATATACTATTGTGCAAAAAATAGAGAGATTCACTAGTTTATTGTTATTCTTAAAAATATTTTTTTATTTTCGCCCTAAAAAAGAGCAATAAAACAGCAGTTTTATTGCTCGTAAATTGGGCATTTTTTGGTTGAACAGTTCTCATTACTCATCGCAACCTTAAGTTGCCAAAACCGCATCGAGTACTTGTTGTTCAAGCTGAGCAAAAGTAATACTTTTTTTACGCGGGCGCGGCAAATTAACTTGGAAACTTTGAGCAATCTGACCCTTATCTAATAAAATAATACGGTCAGCTAATTGCACTGCTTCACTCACATCGTGTGTGACTAAAATTGCAGTAAAGCCTTGCTCCTTCCACAAGCGTTCAATCAAGCTTTGCATCTCAAGCCGAGTTAACGCATCTAATGCACCCAAAGGTTCGTCTAGCAACAATATGCGCGGCGTATGTGATAGTGCACGGGCTAGGGCAGTACGCTGACGTTGACCACCTGAAAGCTGGGAAGGCCATTGTCCTGATTTCTCTTTTAAACCGACTTTTTCTAGTAATTCTTCTGCTAAAGCATGTTGCGATTTTGGTAGCCCAAGTTGAACATTTTGAAGAATATTTCTCCAAGGAAGTAAACGAGGATCTTGGAACATTACTCGAATATCATCATTCGTAATGCCTTCACGTAAATGTCGGGCAGATTTAAATTTGATTTCCCCAAAGCTGGCTTTTTCAAGTTGAGCAATTAAACGGAGTAACGTACTTTTGCCACAACCACTTCGGCCAACAATTGCTAAAAACTCACCCGGCTGGATGTGTAGGTCAAGATCTTCGAGGACCTTTACCTCGCCATAAAATTTATAAAGTTGCTCAATCAGAATCTCTGCACCTAATACAGGTTCTTGAGATTCTGTTGGTTCTTCCGGAATGAGCTGCACTTCATTCTGATTAATATTTAAATTCAGATTTGTCATGTTCTAAGCTCCCTTATTTCTGATATCCAGAGTGCCAACGTAGTAAATAGCGTTCCAAAAGCTGTGCTAAAACATCTGCCAGTTTGCCTAGTAAGGCGTACAGAAGAATACCGACCAGAACTACATCCGTTTGTAAAAACTCACGTGCATTCATGGTCATATAACCAATACCTGCTTGAGCTGAAATGGTTTCAGCAACAATGAGCAATACCCAAACCAAACCTAAAGCAAAGCGTAAACCCACTAAAATAGAAGGCATCGCACCCGGTAGAATAATTTCTTTGTAAAGCTGCCAGCGAGAAAGCCCATAGCTTTTGCCCATCTCAATCAATTGAGGGTCAACTGATCGAATACCGTGATAGGTATTAATATAAATGGGGAAGAAAACCCCTACGGCGACTAAAAATAATTTTGCTGTTTCATCAATCCCGAACCACAAGATGACGAGTGGGATAAGTGCTAAGGCTGGGATGTTACGAATCATTTGTAAGGTCGTATCGAGCAGGGTAGAGGCGAAACGCGAAGACCCGTTGAGTAGACCTAATAACAAACCTAAACCGCCACCAATCAACAACCCCAGTAAAGCACGCCCTGCACTCACTTTAACGTGCTGCCAAAGTTCTCCACTCACCAGTAGATGCCAAAAAGCGGAAACAACAGCAGTAGGTGCAGGTAAAATACGGCTTTCTAAAAGACCCGAACTTGAGGCAATTTGCCAAACAACCAATAGAAGAATAGGGAAAATCCAAGGCAGCAAACGCTGCCCGATTTGTTTTGTTCCACGTGAAACAACACTTTCAGCTTTGCTCATGCAGGCTCCTTGACGGGACTATTTTGCTTCTTCTCGTCTGGAACATAATTGTTGGCAATAATTTCACCGAATGGACCGGTTAAATTTGGCTGAGCAAGTTTAGCGCGAGTTTCAATTGGTAATAACGGGAATACTAACTCTGCAAAACGAATTGATTCTTCAAGGTGTGGATAGCCTGAGAAAATGAAAGTATCAATACCTAAATCAGCATATTCCTGAATACGAGCAGCAACTGTTTCAGGATCGCCTACAAGTGCTGTACCTGCACCACCACGAACTAAACCAATACCAGCCCAAAGGTTTGGAGATACTTCTAGTTTGTCTCGATTACCACCATGGAGAGCCGCCATACGTTGTTGGCCTACAGAGTCCATTTGTGCAAATTTTTTCTGTGCCGCAGCAATAGTCGCATCATCAAGATATTGGATAAGTTCGTTCGCTGCTGCCCAAGCTTGTTCGTTGGTTTCACGAACAATCACATGCAAGCGAATACCATAAGTTAATTTACGGCCTTTAGCCTCAGCTTTGGCACGAACATGTTCGATCTTTTGTTTTACGGCTTCAGGTGGTTCACCCCACGTAAGGTAAGTATCGACTTGCTCAGCAGCCAAATCGACAGCGACGTCTGAAGAGCCACCGAACCAAAGTGGTGGGTAAGGCTTTTGAACAGGTGGGTAAAGTAGTTTTGCATCATCCACTTGTAAACGTTCACCGTGGAATGTAAAAGCTTCACCTGTATGTGAGCGTGTCAAAATCTCACGCCAGATTTTTACGTATTCATTGGCAGTTTGATAACGCGTTGAGTGATCTTCATATAAGCCATCACCGCGTAATTCAGCCTCATCACCACCAGTCACTAAGTTGAGTAACACACGGCCATTCGACAAACGGTCAAACGTTGCAGCCATACGTGCTGCCAAAGCTGGTGTTGTTACTCCTGGACGTAACGCAACTAAAAATTTAAGGTGTTGAGTTGCATCAATTAGGCTAGCCGCCGTAATCCACGGGTCTTCACATGAACGACCTGTTGGAATAAGTACACCTTCATAACCTAAATTATCTACTGCCACAGCAATTTGCTTCATATAGGCATGGTCAACCTGACGAGCGCCTTTACTTGTACCTAAATAGCGACTATCACCGTGGGTAGGAATAAACCAGAAAATTTTCATGTGCATTACCTATATATCTATTGAAATTACTTGGCACCCCAAACAGCTTGTTTAATGCTGATTGGTTTAGGGATGATGCCTTGTTGAGTAAAGATGTCTGCAAGCTGCTGTTGTTCAGCAATGACTTTGCTGTTAAGTGGAGCTGCCGATGATGGACGTGGACGGCGTTTAATAAATAAGTCACTGGTCGCAGGTTTTAGGCCTGTGCTTTGGCCAATCGCACTTGCAGTTTCTGCTTGATGGCTTTGGACCCATTTGTCAGCTTGATTGATCTGCTTGATGAGTCCTGGAACAGCTTTTGGATATTGCTTAACAAAATTTGGAGCGGCTAAGTAAAAGGTATAGTTCGGGCTTAGGCCTTTACCAGATGCAAGAACACGAGCTTGGTCTTCTAGTTGTGCTGAAGCGTAGTACGGATCCCATATTGCCCATGCATCAACAGCACCCTTTTGGAATGCAGCGCGAGCATCGGCAGGTGTGAGCCAAATTGGGGTAATGTCGCTCCATTTTAAGCCTGCTTTACGTACGGCCTGTACAAGTAGGTAATGTGAGCTAGAACCTTTCTGTAGGGCAATACGTTTACCTTTTAGGTCCTTAAGCTGTTTTAGTTGTGAGTTTTTGGGAACTAAAATTGCTGAGGCCAATGGCTTGGCTGCTTCATAAGCAATGTAATATAAAGGCTTGCCAGCGGCTTGAGCGTAGACCGGGGGCGTGTCTCCAGTAACGCCAACATCGAGTGAGCCAACAGCTAAGGCTTCTAAAATTTGAGGGCCAGCGGGGAACTCATTCCAAGTGATTTTGGCATTTGGAAATTCTTGTTCAAATAGTTTTTGCTGTTTGGCAATCGCGAAGTTAATCGAACTTTTTTGAAAACCAATACGAAGTTCTTTCACTGTTGGGTCAATTGCCCAAGCAGGTGCTGCGATTGTTAAACCTAATACAGCGACCGCGCTAAAGCGCTTAACTAACTGAGTCCACTGACTCTTATTAAATAATGACTGATGTTGCATATTGATATCCTTGTTCCCTTAACACAAGGCACAGCATTTATATCGTTATTTAAGCTGTGCCCAAGCTGGGTTTATTTCAGTTTTAAAATGGCTTCTTGAATGGTGAGCTTGTTGGGAATGAGCTTTTGCGCGTAGAAGGCATCAGCTACATATTGTTGTTCTTGGGCTACCTTGTCAGATATTGGCTGAACTCCAAAACCCATACGTGAAATGGAAGTTTTGAGTACATCAAACTCAAGTGCGGTAGGTTTTTCGAGTAACTTGGCAGCTTTATCCTGATGTGAACTTACCCACTCAGTGGTCTGGTTAAGTGTCTGTACAACAATGTTGAGTACTTTCGGATTATTTTCTGCAAATTTACGGTCAGCTAAATAGAACTGATGATTACTCACCAAGTTTTCGCCTGTTGCTAAAACTCGGGCCTGAATTTGATGTTCAGCCGCTGCAAAGAACGGGTCCCAAATCACCCATGCATCGACAGCACCTTTTTCAAAGGCAGCACGAGCGTCTGATGGCGGTAAATAAACTGGTTGAATATCACTTAAGCTTAAGTTGTTGGCTTCTAAAACTTTTAACAATAGATAATGAACATTCGAGCCTTTGTTAAGAGCAACACGTTTGCCTTTTAAATCTTTAATAGATTGGATGGGAGAGTCTTTTTGTACCAATAGTGCTTCAGCTTTTGGCGCAGCAGGTTGGTTTGCGACATAGACTAAATTTGGATTGGCAGCCTGAGCAAAGATCGGTGGTGCTTCACCTGCTTCACCGAGTGAAACACTTCCTACGTTTAAACCTTCAAGCAATTGAGGGCCAGCAGGGAACTCAACCCATTTCACTTGCACGCCTTGTTCTTTTAATGCTTTTTCTAAGTCACCACGAGCCTTTAAAATAGGAAGAATCCCATATTTTTGGTAGCCAATATTTAAAGTTGTGGTGGCTTGTTCCTCTTTTTTGGCACAACCACTTAACATCATCACTCCTGCAAGGCTGGCCGCGATGACTGAATATTTTGCCCATGAAGTGGTGTTGAAAAGTGCCATGAGATTTCGTGCTCCCCGAAAGAGAAAAAGAAAAAATAATTGGATGAGCAGATACCCTAAATGGATTTTTATTTCAGAAAAAATAAGTATTCGGTCTTTATTTATGTAAAAAAAAGCTAAACACAATAGGCTATAAACTTATGCGAAAAAATGATTTATCTAATAGAAATATATTTAATGAATTGCGAGTAAGTTGATGTAAATAAAATAAAAAATATTAAAATCTTAAAAAAATAGATTTTAAAAAAAGTACAACCATAAATTAATCGTGTTTACGGTTGTATTTTTTGAACTAAGCTTATCTGAAATAAGAATATCTTAAAAATAGCAAAGGCTAAGGAAGTGGTTTTTTAAAGACTAAAGAATTTCTTTGATAGTTATAGAGTGCCTGACGAGCATTGGGTAAGTCATCAACAGTAACTTGATGAAAACCATGCTCCAAAAACCAGTGAGCTGTCCGAGTCGTTAAAACAAATAATTGACGAATACCTTGTTCTTTTGCTTTTTCTTCAAGGAATTGCAAAATTTGGCTGCCACGGTTCGATTTACGATAACTTGGATGTACTGCGACGCAGGCAATTTCTGCTGAACGTGTTTCATTAAATTCTGTTGGAATTGGATAAAGTGCAGCACACGCTAGAATCGTACCATCGCGTTCGATAACAGCGAACTGGCTAATCTCTTGCTCTAAACGTTCACGTGAACGATAAACCAAGATACCTTCTTCTTCTAATGGACGTAATAAATTCATTAAACCGCCCACATCTTGAATGTTGGCCATGCGAACTTCTTCATAATGCGCATCGGTAATCATGGTACCAACACCATCACGAGTGAACAGCTCTTCAATTAGTGCACCATCATAGGCATAAGATATGAGGTGAACACGGTGTACGCCTGATAAAGACGCTTTTTTTGCTTGTTGCAAATGTAAAGTAAGTGTTGGGCTAATGGTTTGGTATTGTTGAATATAGTAGTCCAGTTGATGTGGGCTTAATTCACGTAATATTTGCTCATCTTCATTCAGCAATCCTTGTTGCTCACCTAGAAAAATGAGTTTATCTGCTTTTAAGTAAGTTGCTGTTTTAGTTGCGACTTCTTCAGCTCTTAAGTTAAATACCTCACCTGTAGTGGAGTAACCTGTTGGTCCTAGCAGTACAATATTATGGTTGTCGAGGTGTCGATCAATCGCATCGGTATCGATAGAACGAACTTCACCTGTGAGCTGGAAATCCATGCCATCACGAATACCATAAGGTTTAGCAGTCACAAAATTACCTGATACCACATCTATGCGAGCGCCGTACATTGGCGAGTTTGCTAAGCCCATAGAAAGTAATGCTTCAATTTCAAGCCGAATAGAACCTACAGCACTCATGACACAGCTTAAAGATTCACGTGTGGTAATACGGCTGTTGTCATAAAAAGGAGTTTCGATTCCTTTTTCTTTAAGATTTTGATTAATTTGTGGACGTGCGCCATGAACTAAGATTAAGCGGATGCCAAGAGAATGTAATAAAGCAATATCGTGAATGATATGTTCGAAATTAGGATGTCGGACTGCTTCACCACCAAACATCAATACAAAAGTTTTATCGCGGTGAGCATTAATGTAGGGCGCTGAGTGTCGAAACCAGTGTACATAATGCTGGGTGTTATTATGCGACTTACTTTCAGGCTTACTTGGCATACCGATCTCGAATCAACAGCAAAAAGATATAAAGATGATTCTAAACAAAAAAGACTAAAGCCGCATGTTTTAGATAAAAAAACACCTAAATTGAAATTTGGGTGTTTAAATTTTTTTGATTAGTGAACAACTCTAATGATTTTATGACTTTGTTCATTCACTAATACGTAATTTCCGTTCACTTTATACCATTTTTGATAACGACCCGGTTTAGTCAATTTTTGGTGTTGACGATAGTCGATCACGTAACGTGAATGTCGATACTCATGCGGTACAACCTGACCTACTCTCCACGCATTACGATGGTCGTCTTTTTTAATCACTTTAACTGTTTTTACTTCATGGTTTTGATAGTTGCCATGATGATTATGATCATTTGGTGCTGCCATTGCTGTTGTTGCAACTAAGCCACTAAGTGAAAGAACAATCGCTGTTGTTAATTTTTTCATTGTAAACCTCGAATGATGAGTTAAATTTCAATAACTAAAGATTAGTGAACAATTGCAGATAAATCGTGGAGGCTAAGAAGAATAAATGTGAAAACTAATTGTGAAATAAGAAGAAATTAAGAAAATATCTAAAGTGAAAATATAAAAAAGCTTGTATTTTTAAGATAGATAAACAATAAAAAAGGATAAAACCCAAAGGCTTTATCCTTTTTTACTCAGCGATAGCGAGGGCCTATCGCCTTAAAAACCACGAATACTCACAATGCTATTAGAGTCTGTGTCGACTAAAATATAGTCATTGTTGATTTTGTACCATTGCTGATTACGGCCTGGTTTCGGCAAGTTACTGTCTTTATAGTCGACTTTATAGCCATTACCACGATAGTGCTGTGGCATAACATAGCCAGGCTGCCAGCGATGTTGTTTTAAGCGTTCAAAGCCACGTTCTTCGCGCATACGGCGTTCGTCACGGATACGATCTTCATCATGATCACGTCCAAATCCTGGCCCACGATCATTCCACTCACCGCGTGGCCCTCCACCTTTAGGTCCTTTGGGACCATGGCCTCGGTCAAAAGGAGGATCAGCAAAGCTCGCCATACTGGTGGTTAGTACGGTTATGCAAAGGGCTAAGATGGTGAACAACTTTTTCATGATGCATCCTCGTTTACATCTGATGTCTCTCATGTTGAATACTCTACGCGCAAAATGCAGAGAAACTGTGAAGATCATTTAATGGTTCAATTAAAATTACGGATAGATCAAGAGTTTTTATCAATAATAAAAAAGGCTTGTATATCTTTTCAGGTATAGGCAAGCCAGATTTGATGATTGGCCGTAATTTAATTTAGCTTTTTCATCTTTAACTTTTTAATCCTGCGCATCAATACTTTGACCATTGAGTGCCAAGCTGTCTTCACCCATTAAATAGAGGTAAGCAGGCAAGATAGACTCTGGTGTAGGTAGTGTTTTCGGATCTTCTTGTGGGTAGGCTTTCGCACGCATTGCAGTACGTGTTGCACCTGGATTAATGCAGTTAAAGCGGATATTTGGATAAGTATTCTCTGCTGCAAAAATTTTACTTACTGCTTCAATTGCAATTTTTGAGACAGAATATGCGCCCCACAAAGCACGTGCTTCACGGCCTACACCTGAACTGGTAAATACAACAGAGGCGTTTTCTGACTTTTGCAAAAGTGGTAATAAGGCTTGAGTGAGGGCAAACGGAGCACGTAGGTTAACTGCCATCACATCATCCCATACTTCTGTAGGATAATGTGCTAACTCTACACGTTCACCTAAAATACCGGCATTATGCAAAATACCGTCTAGACGTCCAAACTGCTTTTCGAGCGTATCGACTAAAAAGTCATAATCACGGTCAGAGGCACTTGAAAGCTGTAGCGGTAAAATCGCGGGTTGAGGTGCACCTAGACTCTCAATTTCATCATAAATAACTTCAAGTTTATTTAAGGTTCTACCATGTAGGACAACGGTTGCACCATGTAGGGCATAACTTAGAGCCGCAGCTCGCCCAATTCCATCACCAGCACCAGTAATTAAAATAATTCGATCTTTGAGTAGATCCGGACGAGGTTGGTATTCTGAATATTTCATTGGTAAACCTCCTTCTTTTTATATTGATAAAACGAATAGCCGTTAAAAAAGTCTATAAAACTCTGATGTTAACTTATCATACGCTGATTTTCCTGTAGAGCAGGAAGCTTTTGACGTAACATATCGTGTAATTCTGTCACTGTATTTACAATCGAATCGGCCTGCCATGATGCTAAATCATCACGGTGTTCGATAGGTAAATAGCCATAAGCTGCCAAGATGGTATACATATCGGCATTGCGACCAGCATCAATATCACGTGGATGGTCACCCACATAGATAATTTCATTTGCTGGGATATTCAACTGATTAGCGGCCAAATACATTGGTTCTGGATCTGGCTTGGTTTTACTGACATCTTCAGGACATACCAAAACTGCACAGCGTTCGGTCAGATTTAACTTTTCTAAAAGAGATTCACTTAATCCGCGTGGTTTATTGGTCACAATACCCCATGGAATTTGCTGAGCTTCTAACTCTTCTAAAAGTGGATACATGCCTTCAAACAGGTCTGTATCAACCACAATATTATTGCCGTAAATATCTAAAAAGTTTTGACGATGTGCCAAGAAAATTGGATTGGCTACATCCAACTCTGGATAGACTAATTTCACCATCGCACGTGCACCTTCAGAAACCTGAGTGCGAATAAGATCGGCTTCTACAACAGGGCGTCTTGCATCACGGCACATTTGCTGAATAATACGAATGAAATCCGCAGCTGTATCGATAAGCGTACCGTCTAAATCAAATAAAACAGCTTTCATCATGCACCTGTATTAATCGTATGAACCATATAGTTAACGTCAACATTTGGCGCTAACCAGTAATGCTTGGTCAGTGGGTTGTAATGTAGTCCAGTCATTTCTTTTAACGTAAGGCCTGCATTACGAATATCATGTGCCATTTCAGATGGTCGAATAAATTTATGATAATCATGCGTACCTTTTGGCAACATGCGTAGTACGTACTCTGCACCAATAATGGCAAATAAATAAGATTTTGGGTTACGGTTAATGGTCGAGAAGAACACATGGCCGCCCGGTTTAACCAGAGCCTGACAAGCTTTTACAATAGATGCCGGATCTGGAACGTGTTCCATCATTTCCATACAAGTCACCACGTCATATTGACCAGCCTGTTCTTGTGCTAATTCCTCTACAGGAATTTGACGATATTCAATATTTTGAACATTTTCTTGCTGAGCATGTAAACGGCCAACAGCTAGAGGTGCTTCACCCATATCGATGCCTAATACATCCGCGCCACGACGTGCCATGCTTTCGGCCAAGATACCGCCCCCACAGCCAACATCAAGTACTTTTTTACCAGCGAGACCGCCTGCACGTTCATCAATCCAGTTAAGACGTAGTGGATTGATCTGGTGAAGTGGGCGAAATTCAGAATGTTGATCCCACCATTTGGCAGCAAGTGCTTCAAACTTTGCGATTTCTTGTAAATCAACATTCAATTGCGACATGGTGCTACCTCTAAACTTGAGTTATCTTTTTGGATGTAGTTCGCCGTTAGTGTAGCGATTATTGGGAAAAAAGCGATAAACCCAATAAAAAACTTCACAGAAGCAAAACGAATTTAGCATATTTGTTTTATATTTAGGGCATAAGCTAATGCATAACAACTTAGAGGAAAAGCTGTAGCAATGAAAAAATTGGTTTTGGGTGGTTTGAGTGCAGCAATTATGGCCGTATCGGGTGGTGCAATGGCAGCAGATTTTGTTGCTGGTAAAGACTACACCGTGATTGCCAATCCAGGCAAAGTGGAAGTTCCGGGGAAAATCGAGGTTCGAGAGTTCTTTTGGTATGGATGCCCACACTGTTTTAAACTTGAACCGCATATGCAAACGTGGTTAAAACAGATTCCTAAAGATGTACGTTTTGTACGTACACCAGCTGCAATGAATAAAATGTGGGAACAAGGGGCGCGTACGTATTATACATCTGAGGCATTAGGTGTACGTAAACGCACGCATTTACCACTATTCCATGCGATTCAGGTGAACGGTCAACAAATTTTTGATCAGGCTTCTGCTGCGAAATTCTTTACTCGTTATGGCGTACCTGAGCAGAAATTTAATAGTACTTACAACTCATTTGCTGTGACTGCAAAAGTTGCCGAGTCAAATAAACTTGCTCAACAATACCAATTAACAGGCGTACCTGCAGTTGTCGTGAATGGTAAATATGTCGTGCAGGGTGAAGATGGTAAAGTCACTCAAGTTCTTAATTATTTAATTGAGAAAGAACGTAAAGCAAAATAAGTTGTTTAGGCTTTACTTCAAAAAAATGGGCTTCATGTGAAGCCCATTTTTATATTTAATTTATCGTTAATTATCACGAAATAATTCAATTAATTTTGCTGATTTTCATCTTCAATCTGAAAATTTAAAACATCAAAATTAGCTGTTTGAGTCGGCAGTGATAATGCCTGATTAATATATAAATTAATTAATTTTTGGCGAGAACCAATCGAACGCTGGTAATACGTAGAATTTAAAAGCAGTGATGCACCATAAGTCAGTGACCAGATATAAGACAAATAGTCACGAATCGACATATCATAATTCAATGATTTTAAATAATTTTCGGTAATATCTTTAATTGCTAAAATACGCTGTTGACGAATTTCATAAAGCTCTTCGAAAAGATGCTTCAACTTAGACTCTGTCATCGTCAGATTTTCTTCAAGTTGATGCAATAGAATCGTTTTCCCTGGTGCAAGTAAATGATGAAGCATGTAATGAGGAGCATATTCTTTAAAATCTGTATTATATTTTTTAGAAATTTCTAAAATTTGCTTTTCATTTTGAATAATGAGCTCAAGTAGAAGCTCATTTTTACTTCTAAAATGCTTATAAAGTGTGCCTTTAGCAATATCTAGCTCGGCCACTAACTCATCTAGAGTAATTTCCTGATTGTTTTCTAATAACAACTTTTCTGCCACGCTCAGAATTTTTTCTTTACGCATCAAAAACTGTGTATGACGATCAAGATTCATAGGTATTCCCACACCAGTTTGGCCTAACTAATAGTTTACTTCCTGTAAAAAAGAAAAAGACTTTTCTCGAAATTTTTAGCCTTTTTCTTTCTCTCTTTACGTATTACCACATAACCTGTTTTTTGTCATTTGCCGCTTCTACCGTTCCCAGTTTGCAATCCCTCTAAAGAGTAGGCGAACTTGTGTAGAAGCATTTTCAATAAAAGCAGTTTGTTGCAGCTTGAGCTGTTCACCTTGATATTGTTTCGATAGGTTGAGCCACGTCATTGCCCATGTAAATGACATATTAGTCAAAATGGTAGATAAGACATTTAAGTCTTGAGGATTTTGAATATGTTTAAAATTTTCGAGTTTCGTAAGATCAGTTGTTAGATCTTCAATCAGAAATTCGATTTCTCGGGCAATTGCTGCACGAACCGTTTCTGAGCCTCCCCAACGTTCAGCAATCATAAATTGCCATTGCTTAGGGCTATGATTCACCGCCTGCACAAATAGCTCAATACTGGTTTGGGTTTTAGCAGATTTATGTTGTAAATAACTTTGACCTAATTGATGTAAAACGCTTTTTAAATGTAGGGCAACTTGGTCAACCAGTTCTTTGCCGAGTTCATCCATGTCCTGAAAATGACGGTAGAACGCTGTCGGTACTAAACCTACTTCACGTGCAACTTCACGCAAACTGATACTACTGAACGAACGCCCAGACGTGCTTAGATGCAAGGCTGCATCGAGAAGTGCCTGACGACTTTGCTGTTTTCGTTCATCCCGTATCGACATTAAAAGAACCTATTTAAACCGTGAGCCAAAGTCTAACAAAAAAGAGCAAACTTTCATAAAAAAAATAGTGAACAAGTGTTGACTGAGTGAACAGTTATAAATATAGTGTACATATGTTCACTATACGAACATGTGTTCACTCAAATAAATAGCCAGATACAAAAGAGGAACGTATGAACGCAACACTTAGTTATCAGCCACATTGGGTTCGAGAAGATTTCGTTGATTTTGTCTTGCAGAAAATTAACGTGACTTGGGCGTGGAAAAGGGTACTTGCAGAAGTTACTGCAGTTCAGCCACTTCATACCGATATGGTGCTTATCAAGCTTAAACCGAATCGTAATTTTAATTTCGATCAGGTCCGCGCAGGTCAAAGTATTCTGCTGACTTTGCTCATCGATGGCGTTTACCAACAGCGTAGTTATTCAATTATTGAAGTGACTACTCAGGGTGAAATCGCTTTAGGTATTAAAGTACAAGGTTTGGTGTCTCGTGCAGCTCAACTATTACATGTGGGTGAGTGTGTTGAGATTTCACAGCCACAAGGTGATTTTATTTTGCACCAAGGTCAGCATCCTGCGATTTTGATTGCGTCAGGAAGTGGTATAACTGCAATTTATTCACTCTTGCAGCAAGCTTTAAAACAGCAACTTGAACAAATTCATGTCATTTATTTTAATCGTGCGGAAATTTTTCATGCTGAATTAAAAGTTTTGGCAGAACAGCACCCACAGCTTCAATATCACTTTTTTAATACCACCGAGCAAAAACAGCATTTAACTGAAAGCTTACTGCAAAAGCTGGTTCCAGATTTTGAGCAAACAGCAACTTATGTTTGTGGTCATCATGGCATGATGCAGCAAGCCAATGAAATTTATGCACAAAAAGGTGCTCAGTCGCAGCTTCATCAAGAGTATTTTCAGCCACTTCAAGTGACTGGTACACATGTAGCACAGCCTGTTATTTTCCGCCGTGCTCAACACGAGTTTTTAGCTGAAACAAATTTACTGAGCAGTGCAGAGCAAGCTGGTTTACGCCCACAACATGGTTGCCGTATGGGTGTCTGCAATAAATGCAGCTGTACCAAGGTAAGCGGAGTTACTCAAAACCTGTTAACTGGTGAAATTGAAGATCAACCGAACCGCCCAATTAAACTATGCGTGAGCCAGGCATTAAGCCCAGTCACAATTGATCTATAAAAAGAATTAAAGAGGATTAACCTTATGAATATGGCATTAGAATTTTCTACTGTTTCTAAATCTGCTCATTTAACACCTGAACAGACTGAAGAGTTTGGTCGCCGTGTTGAGCAGATTCGTCAAGACGTTATGCAAAGTCTTGGTGAGCAAGATGCAAAATATATCTACAAAGTACGTAATTTTGTTCGATATACCGAAATCGCATCGCGTGGCATGTTGATGTTTGGTGGTTGGATTCCGCCAGTCTGGCTACTAGGCACAGGCTTATTAGGTATTTCTAAAATTGTAGAAAACATGGAACTTGGTCATAACGTCATGCACGGTCAGTTTGACTGGTTAAATGAACCAAGTCTGAACGGTAATACTTACGATTGGGATACTATTGCATCGGGTGATGACTGGCGTGAAACACATAACTATGTGCACCACACCTATACCAATATTGTCGGTAAAGACCATGATGTCGGTTATGGCATTTTGCGAGTAAGTGATCAACAGAAGTGGGAACCCCGCCATCTGTTTAATATTCCCCTCGGTCTACAATTAATGTTTTTCTTTGAGTGGTATGTAGGCGTGCAAAACTTACATCTTGAAGATGCATTAGTTTATAAAACCAAGAGCTGGAAACAGGTTTGGAAAGATTCGGCTAAAGTCCGTAAAAAAGCCACACGCCAAGTTTTAAAAGACTATGTGTTTTTCCCTGTGATCTCTGGCCCTATGTTTTTACCAGTTTTTGCAGGAAATGTAGTTGCGAATATTATTCGTAACTTGTGGTCATCTGCGGTGATTTTTAATGGTCACTTTACTGAAGATGCAGAAACGTTTGAGCCTGATAATACTGATACCGAAACTAAGGCCGAGTGGTACTTACGCCAGATTCGTGGTTCAAGTAATTTTAGTGGTACAGAATGGCTACATTTTATGAGTGGTAACTTAAGCCATCAGATTGAGCATCATTTATTTCCAGATATGCCAGCTAACCGCTATAAAGAAGTAGCACCGAAAATTAAGGCACTTTGCGCAGAATATGGCATTCACTATAACGAGGCGAACTTTATGCGCCAGTTCTGGAGTGTATGGGTACGTTTAGCGAAATGTTCACTGCCAAACCATACCACTGGAAAAGTAATGCAGACATTAGAAAAGTTAAAAGCAAAATTTAAATTTGCATAATCTCAGTTAATTCAAAATAGCTCCTTTTTAGGGGCTATTTTTATTTCTGAATTATAAAAATTGCAGACTTACATTTGAAAGTAGGGAATAAACTCAACCTGTCAAAATCCTTTGCTATACTATGCCCAAGTTTGTATTTAAGAGAAGTTAGGAAGGATTATGCGTATTGACCAACGTGCATTAGACCAATTACGTGAAGTGAAAATTACACGAAACTACACCCGTTATGCTGAAGGTTCTGTGCTGGTCGAATTTGGTCACACCAAAGTCCTTTGTACTGCAAGCATTGATAACTCAGTGCCACGCTTTTTAAAAGGCCAAGGCCAAGGCTGGGTAACGGCGGAATATGGCATGTTACCACGTTCAACCCATTCACGTTGTGACCGTGAAGCGGCTCGTGGCAAACAAACTGGTCGTACTCAAGAAATCCAACGTTTGATTGGCCGTAGCTTACGTGCGATGGTTGATTTGAAAAAGCTTGGTGAAAACACGATTACTATCGACTGTGATGTCATTCAGGCTGATGGTGGTACGCGTACTGCTTCAATCACTGGTGCTGCTGTAGCATTGGTTGATGCGATGAATGTTCTATTGTCTCAAAAGAAAATTAAGCATGATCCGCTTAAAGGGCTGGTTGCTGCAATTTCTGTCGGTATGTATCAAGACGAAGTGTTGCTTGATCTTTGCTATGAAGAAGACTCGAACTGTCAAACTGACTTAAATGTAGTAATGACACAAGCGGGCGAGTTTATTGAAATTCAAGGTACTGCCGAAGACAAACCGTTTACCCGCGCTCAAAGCAATGCCATGTTAGAAATGGCTGAAAAAGGGATTGCTGAGCTCATTAAAAAGCAACAAGAAGCTTTAGGCTGGTAATTTTACGCTTTCTGAAAAACGCATCTTCGGATGCGTTTTTTTATACCTTCATCAAATCGACATAAAAACATCACTTGCCTGTCACTTTTACGCTTTATTAGTAGTTCGCATTTAAACCGTTTGGGAAAAACCAATGCGAAAACTTTCAATTTTATTAATTACATCTTTAGCACTCATGCTCAGTGCTTGTAACGATGATAACGACTCAGATAATTCATCGCCAACAACACCGCCTACCAGTAATTGCAAAATGCACTGTGCACCATAATAAGAACTCAGGATAGAACTAATGAATCGTCGCGAATTTCTTTTAAATTCTACAAAAACAATGTTTGGGACCGCTGCTTTGGCGAGTTTCCCGCTGAGTATTCAAAAAGCGTTAGCAATTGACGCCAAAGTTGAAAGTGGAACTATTCAAGATGTTAAACACATTGTGATTTTGACTCAGGAAAACCGTTCATTTGATAATTATTTTGGAACACTCAAAGGTGTACGTGGTTTCGGTGACCGTTTTACCATTCCTATGACAGAAGGCCGAAAGGTTTGGGAACAATATGATGCTAATAAAAAGAAAGTATTGCCATACCATTTAGATAGCCGCTTAGGAAATGCTCAGCGTGTTTCGGGTACACCTCACTCATGGTCTGATGGACAAGCAGCTTGGGACAACGGTCGTATGAGTGATTGGGTGGCATATAAAAAACCGCAGTCGATGGGCTATTACAAAAAGCAAGAGGTTGAATATCAATTTGCTTTAGCGAATGCTTTTACGATTTGTGATGCTTACCACTGTGCCATGCATGCAGGAACTAACCCGAACCGTAAATTTATCTGGACGGGAACCAATGGACCTACAGGCGCAGGTGTTGCCAGTGTGGTCAACGAATTTGATGGAATTGGACCATCGACAGAAGGTTATGAATGGACGACATATCCTGAGCGTTTACAGCAGGCTGGCGTGACATGGAAAGTTTATCAAAACATGCCAGATAACTTTACCGATAACCCGTTAGCTGGTTTCAAACAGTATCGCCGTGCAAATGAGCAATCTGGTCAACCTGTCAGTAACGACACACTAACGTGTCCAGCATATGATGAAAAGATTGATGCGACTCAACCACTTTACAAAGGTATTGCCAATACCATGCCAGACGGTGGTTTTCTAGGAACTTTTAAAGCTGATATTGCGCAGGGTAAATTACCGCAAGTGAGTTGGTTAGTTGCTCCTGCAACTTACAGTGAACATCCGGGGCCATCTAGTCCTGTACAAGGCGCTTGGTATATTCAGGAAGTATTAAATGCATTAACTGAAAACCCTCAAGTGTGGAGCCAAACCGTTTTATTGGTGAACTTCGATGAAAATGACGGTTTCTTTGACCATGTTCCTTCACCAAGTGCACCTTCTAAAGATATAAACGGTGTTGTATATGGAAAAACCACTTTAACGGACCAACAAGTGTCTTATGAGTACTTTAACCATCCAGCAGTAGCGACTTCAAAATCTCAACCTAAGCCAGATGGTCGAGTGTATGGTCCGGGTGTACGCGTTCCAATGTATGTGATTTCGCCGTGGAGCCGTGGAGGATGGGTAAATTCTCAAGTCTTTGATCATACTTCTATTTTACAATTCTTAGAAAAACGTTTTGGTGTGCAAGAACCTAACATTAGCCCATACCGCCGTGCTGTATGTGGTGATTTAACAACGGCATTTAATTTTAAAACACCGAATCTTTTGCCTGTTGCTGAACTAGATGGGAAGAAAACCAAAGCCGAAGCCGATGCGATTCGTGTCGCTCAAGCTTTATTGCCCCAAGTTCCTGTTCCGAGCCAGCAACAATTTCCTCAGCAGGAAATGGGAATTCGACCATCGCGTGCTTTACCTTATATTTTGCACACCAGTGCCAAAGTCGATGCCACTCAAAAAACGGTTAAACTGATGTTCTCCAATACGGGTAAACAGGCAGCCGTTTTCCATGTCTATAACCGATTAGATCTTACGGCAATTCCACGCCGTTATATGGTTGAGGCGGGCAAACAGCTTGATGACGTGTGGAATACTATCAATGGACAGTATGATTTATGGGTACTTGGACCAAATGGTTTTCACCGTGCGTTTAAAGGTAATTTAAGTCAAGCTAATCAGACTCAAGCATTACCGGAAATTAGAGTATGTGTGGAAGAGTGTGATGCGAATTTATATTTAAAAGTGCGTCATGATGGTAATAAGTCAGTCAAGCTCACTGTCAAGGCAAATGCTTATCTGCCAAACAAGACATGGGCGATAGAAACCAATAGTTCTGAAAAAGAACTGGTTTGGGATATGTCTGAATTTGGTGGTTGGTATGATTTTACGGTGACATTAGCGGAAGATGCGACGTTTAGTCGCCGTTTTGCAGGACGTATAGAAACTCAAGAAGATTCAATTTCTGATCCATATATGGGATATTTAGAGTCTTAAGTTGCTGTAATGCATGAATATTAAGCTGAAGTCTTAGTTAATAATTATTTTAAATTAGTTAGCACGACGGAGTCTTATCGTTTATTCATCCAGTGGAAGTAGCTAATTCGTTACTTTGGTTTCGCCCAAAGTAACCAAATGCATTTGTCATCTACAAAACCTGTTCTCTTTCTGCATATATCTGATTTATTGCAAAAACAATATATTTATAGATTTTGGGCAGGTTGTAGATGACATCTCACACAATCTAATGTTGGGAAATATAAATGAAGAGAGGCAATAACTTGTCGTATAGATGAATAATAAAAATAAAGGCTTACCTTTTGTAACAGAATCTCCTAAGCCTGGTCATATTTATCTTTTACCTTGAAACCCTAATTTTTTAAAGTGATGGGGAAAATTTATGCTACAAGGTTTTATTGTATTATTAGCAGTAGTTACATTTGTTTTAATGGCTGCCGATCCACGGGATAGTGGGGCACAAGCGACTCAGTCAGCATGGCAAAAAACACAAGCGGCAGACATGACCAAGTCGCAAAAAAATACCAATAATGATGCTGATTTTATTTAGGCATTAAAACGCATTGATAAATCAACGGCTTTGACATCTTTAGTCAACACGCCCATAGAAATATAGTCGACACCAGTAGTCGCTACTTCGCGTAAGTTTTCAATAGTGATATTGCCCGAAGCTTCGAGTTTACAGCGACCCGCCACGTGTTTTACAGCATCAATCATTTGTTGTTGGCTAAAGTTGTCGAGCATGACAATGTCCGCACCTGCTTCAAGCGCTTGGTTTAGCTCATCCCAAGTTTCAACTTCGACTTCAACAGGTTTACCCGGCGCAATTTGATGTGCTTTTGCAATCGCTTGGGCAATACCGCCCGCTGCCATAATATGATTTTCTTTAATTAAGAATGCATCAAATAAACCGAGGCGGTGATTTTGTCCGCCACCGACGGTTACGGCATATTTTTGTGCAATACGTAAGCCCGGTAAAGTTTTACGTGTATCGAGAAGTTTGGTATTTAAACCTTCAAGATGCTGAACATATTCAGCAGTTTTTGTTGCAACAGCTGATAATGTTTGAATAAAGTTTAAAGCAGGGCGCTCTACAGTCAGTAAGCTACGTGCAGAACCAGCAAGCTTTAAAAAGGCTTCATTTGCAGCAACACGGTCACCTTCTTGTTTTAACCAAGTCACCTGTACAGTGTTGTCATAAGCTGAGATGAGCGCATTCACCCAAGGCTGTCCAGCTAAAACCATATCTTCACGGCTAATAATAGTTGCGGTAGCCTGTTCATCTTCAGGTGTGAGCATGGCGGTAATGTCACCGTCCCCAATATCTTCTTGTAATGCTTGTTGAATATTGATTTGAATTGACTGTTCAAGCAAAGACTGAGGTATGCTCATACGGTTTCCATTTTGTCGATGACCCTAAAACTTGCGATATATTAGCACCGTCGACTTTAAAAATAAGCTGTTTTATCAGATTAATCGTGATAAACAATCATACTGACTACTCTGAAAAGCAATTAACTGTTTTAAACTAAAACAATTGGCAAGCAATTTATTGGCATCTCAATGAAGCAAATCACACCGTATGAAGTTATAGATGGACAATTAAAAGGGGCGAGACAAGTACCTTCTCCAAATTTTAACCAGCGTCCCGCTGGTACCGAAATACAAATGATTGTGGTTCATAACATAAGCTTGCCGCCTTCTCAGTTTGGGGGAGGCTATATTGAACAGTTTTTCCAGAATAAATTAGATTGGTCCGTTCATCCCTATTTTCAGACTATTGAAGGTATGCAAGTCTCTACACACCTGTTAATTTTACGAACAGGTGAAGTCCTACAGTTTGTTAACTTTAATGATCGTGCATGGCATGCAGGGCGTTCAAGCTACTTAGCCAAAGTTGAATGCAATGATTATTCAATTGGTATTGAGCTTGAAGGAAGTGATGATTTACCTTTTGAAGACGTACAATATGAAGTGCTAACTGACGTTGTTACTGCTATTCGTCAGGCCTATCCTGAAATTAAAAACCATATTGCAGGGCATTCAGACATTGCACCGGGCCGAAAAACCGATCCGGGACCTTATTTTAAATGGCAGCACTTTAGGCAGTTGTTAGCACAGAAAAAAACTTGAGTTCATTCATCATTTCACAACGAAAAGATTTTCTAGTTTCATTACAATAGCGACTTTCGAATATAGCTGTAGGTGAGTACGATGGCATTATGGCGATCGACTTTTATTGTCAGTGCGATGACGATGTTGTCACGGGTATTGGGCTTAGTACGAGATGTCGTATTGCTCAACGTGTTTGGTGCGGGTAAAGATTTCGATACCTTCGTTGTGGCTTTTCGTATTCCCAACTTCTTTCGACGGTTGTTTGCCGAAGGGGCTTTTTCACAGGCTTTTATTCCGGTATTGACCGAATATAAAACAGGTCGTGCGCATGCAGAAGTGCAGATCTTAATTAGTCGAGTATTTGGTTGTTTGCTGACAGTCATGACGTTACTGACTTTTGTGGCTATGGTTTTAGCTCCAGCAATTATCTATATGTATGCGCCGGGCTTCCATAATGACCCTGAAAAGTTTGATTTAGCGGTCAGTATGTTCCGTCTGACCATTCCCTATTTAATGTTTATGTCGCTTACGGCTTTTGCCAGCAGCATCTTAAACAGTTATGGCTCGTTTGCCTCGCCAGCTTTTTCACCTGTTTTACTGAACGTAGCAATGATTGCAGGTGCTTGGTGGCTTACACCGTATATGGCTGAGCCAATCAAAGCTTTAGGTTGGTCAGTTGTTGCGGCTGGTATTTTACAGTTAGCGATACAAATTCCTGAGTTATGGCGTAAAAACTTACTGATTCCACCGAAAGTTGATTTTAAACATGAAGGTGTAGAACGTATTTTAAAATTAATGCTTCCAGCATTATTTGGTGTATCTGTGACTCAGATTAACCTATTGCTAAATACGATTTGGGCATCTTTTATGCAAGATGGTTCAGTATCTTGGCTCTACAGTGCCGAACGTATGACTGAGTTACCTTTAGGATTAATCGGTGTTGCGATTGGTACAGTGATTTTACCCTCACTGTCAGCACGTCATGCTGAACAAGACCAAGCGAAGTTTCGCAGTATGATCGATTGGGCAGCAAAAGTGATTGTGTTGGTTGGTTTGCCAGCAAGTATTGCTTTATTTATGCTTTCTACACCGATTATTCAGGCATTGTTCCAACGTGGTGAGTTTGATTTACGCGATACACAAATGACAGCTCTAGCATTGCAATGTATGAGTGCAGGTGTAATTTCTTTCATGCTGATTAAAGTATTTGCACCTGGTTTCTATGCACAACAAGACACAAAAACACCAGTGCGCGTAGGCTTAATGTCGGTCGCAGCTAATGCAATTTTAAACGTTGTATTTATTGGTTTCTTTAAGCTTATTGATTGGCATGCAGAACATATGGCACTTGCACTAGCATCTTCAGGTTCAGCGTTAGTAAATGCCGGTTTACTCTACTTCTATTTGCATAAGCGTAATATTTTCCGATTTGGTCCGCATTGGAAGAAATTAGGACTTCAATATGGTTTAGCGAACCTTGCCATGATTGCAGCGCTTTGGTTTGGGCTCAATTGGTATAACGGAGAGCTTTCACAGTGGTTACGTGTTGCCGAAGTCGTAGGGCTATGTGTAGTTGGGATAATTGCTTACCTGATCGGTTTAATCCTTACGGGTTTTCGACCGAGAGATTTAAAACACTAAAATAAAAAAGCGATCAATTTAGATCGCTTTTTTTATCTTCGAAAATTATTTTGGCAAAACTTGTAGCAACTCAATATCAAAAATTAAAGTACTATTTGGACCGATACTATCCCCAGCGCCAACTTCACCATAAGCAAGTTTTGCTGGAATGAAGAAACGGGTTTTACCGCCCTCTTTCATAGTTTGTAAGCCTTCGGTCCATCCAGCGATCACTTGATTTAACTGGAAATCAACAGGGTGATTACGTGCAATTGAGCTATCAAATACAGTTCCGTCGAGTAAACGTCCTTCATAGTTTACTTTTACACGAGAGGTGGCTTTAGGTGTTTTACCAGTGCCTTCTTTTAATACCTGATATTGCAGACCTGATTTAGTCGTAATCACACCAGATTTTTTAGCATTTTCTGCCAGAAAAGCTGCACCAGCCTGAGCGTTTTGTTGACCTTGTTTTTGAAATTCGACTAGCTGTTTAGCTTCTAATGTTTTCTTATAATCATTAATTGCTTTCGCCATTTCTTCATCAGTTAGGCGTGCTGTCTTATTTTGAGCACCTTCTTGTAAACCTTGGTAAAAAATATCAAGATTTAAATCTGTTAACGCATCAGTATTATTACGGCCCATTAAATAACCATAACTATAACTAAATTGATCTTTTGCCGGGCTTTTATTTGTTATCGGTGCAGCAGCAAAAACAGATAAGCTCATCGTTGACGCTGCAATAACCAAACTGATTTTTTTCATGTCTTTTTCCAAAAAAACAGGAGAGTATAACGACTCTCCTGGATTGTTATTATTTCACTGAAATGAGTTCTACATCAAAAATCAGTGTACTGTTTGCTGGAATTCCAGGAAGCTCTTGTGGGCCATATGCAAGATTTGATGGTATGAAGAAAGTCGCTTTTCCACCTTCTTTCATGAGTTGAAGACCTTCAGTCCAACCCGGAATGACCTGGTTAAGCGGGAATTCTACTGGTTGACCACGCTTATAAGAACTATCGAAAACCTGTCCATTAATTAAGCGGCCTTCATAATGTACTTTAACAATAGACTGAGCAGTTGGCTGTTTACCAGTACCTTCTTTAGTAATGATATATTGCAAACCTGATGCAGTAGTTTTTACGCCAGCTTTCGTTTTGTTTTCTGCAAGGAACTGAGCATCTGCAGAGTCAGCAGTTGTACCCGCTTGCTCAGGTTTGTCTTGATGCTGCATTTTTTGTTGTAACTCTTTTTCATAAGCAGCAACGGCAGCTTTTAAATCTTCTTGAGTATAAGCACTAGGCTGCTTATTACGCGCATCATGGATCCCTTGAACAAATGCTTTCGTATCCAGTTCAGGAGGAGTTTGCTGAGCAACTTCATACCCAAGAACGTAACTGATTTTTTGAATTGGAGAAGCATTTTTGTCTGCTTTACGTCCGACTTCTGTGGTCGGATGTTGAGTTGCATAATATACAGGTACAAGTGCAGCACCGCCTAAAACTACAGCGACAGCAATGGGTAAGGCTTTACTCATAAAAGGTTCCAAAAATAATCATTTGAGTCTAAAAGGCTGCTTCGATCTTAGCATGCTTCGACTTAAGCATAGAATGTTTAACAAAAAAAACGAGTGGTTTTTTATATATTTTAGTTAGTTTTAATGTGGCAAAACTTAAAAAGCAAATAAAAAAACCGGATCATTTGATCCGGCTTTTTAAGAAAACTCTTAATTAATCTTCTTTTTGTGCTTTATATGCATAAGCATAGTTATAGCCATAACCACCGCCACTAGAGCGTTGAATATCGTTAAGGATAAAGCCATTCACTTTAACACCAGCTTGTTCAAAGCGGTTAACGGTTAATTCAAGCTCTTTCATATGAGATTTGATGTAACGGGCAACAATTAAGTTCACACCTGTGTATTGTGAAATAATAATACCGTCAGTGACTGCAAGTACTGGTGGAGTATCAATAATGATATGGTCATATTGAGTTTGGAACTTCTCTAGTAAGTCTTTGAACTGGGTAGAGCTCAACATTTCTGAAGGGTTGGTTGGACTCTTACCACGGGTAATCACGTCGAGATTCGCAACTTGCGTTTTATGTAAAACTTGTGTCAAGTCAGCTTGGCCACTTAGTAATTCAGAAAGACCAGGTTTCACGTCAACATCGAAGTATTTATGCATATAACCACGACGCATATCAGCATCAATCAGTAATACACGTTTATTCCCTTGTGCGAAAATAGTCGCTAAGTTAGTTGAAATAAATGATTTACCGACTTCTGGAGACGGGCCAGCAATCATAATAATATTATTTTTTGCTGAGGTTAAAGCGAAGTGAATGGCTGTACGAATACTACGCAAACTTTCAATCGCAATATCATCACTACTTTTAACTGCCAAAATAGGAATACTCTTTTTCTTTTTCAAGATATTCATACGAGTTTCTTGAATAGGAGAACGAGGTACAGTCGCATAAACTGGTAAATCTAATTCATTTTCAATTTGAGTTGAATCATTAACTCCGCTACGCATCATATTACGTAATAATGCAATTAATACACCGATAAAACCACCAACAAAAATAGAAAGTATTAGAACAATTAATTTCTTAGGTTTAATAGGTTTAACAGGTTCTACAGCAGTATCAATAATGCGAACATTACCAATCTCACCTGCATTAGCAATTTTAAGCTGTTGATAACTGTTTAGTAACGACGTATAGAGCTCTGTGTTTACTTTTACATCACGATATAGTTGTAAATATAAACGTTGTGTTTCAGGAAGTTGAGTTAAACGATTATTAAGATCAGCAATCTTTTTATTAATCTCTGTAATTTGTGCATCGATTTGACGGATTAATGGATGATCATTGGTATATTTAGCAGAAAGCTCAGCTTGTTTCTGTTGTAGCTCGATTTTAAGCTTTTCTAAATCAATATTTTGCTTAAGTAATAGCTCCGACTCAGCATTTACATCGACTGTTTTATACTTTTCACGAAATTGGTTAAACTTGATCTCAGAATCTTCTAGCTGCTTTCGAAGCTCTGGTAATTGTTTCTCAAGAAAAGCTAAAGTTTGTTTAGATTCTAAAGACTTTCGCTCAATGTTTTGTTGGTGATAAACAGTTAGAACATTATTAAGTACTTGAGTGATGTGTTCTGGATCTTGGCCTAGATAATTTAAACCAATAACACCAGTCACTTTACCTTTTTCAGCAACACTATAGATATCATTAAAATTTTTAACGGCTGTTGGTAGAGCGAGTTTAGTTAAAGTATAGCTTTGTTCTTTCAGGTTACCTTGAGCATTAAGTTGTACCTGCCAAAGACCTCTATTTGTATTTAGTATATTTTTTTTGTTTAATTGACCATTAAATACAACTTGATCTTTGTATGTTAAAGTGAATTGATTTGCACCTTTGAACTCTAACTTTAAGGGTTTATCTAAATAATATTCAGGTACTTTAAGTTCTCGTATAATCAAATTATTATTTTGATTACTGTACAGTACAGATTCATGACGATACTCAAGTCTACTCTTATCTTGTGAAATTAACTTGTCGATCAATCCTGATTGGTTATCTTTGACGTTAATATCAAGATTAAGGTTCTGAATGACTTGTCCTAAAACCATTCTAGAACGAAGAATCTCTATTTCTGGATCAGCTGGTGATTTTTGAGATAGACCTCCACTGACTTTAGAAAGGTCACCAAGCAAAGCAGCAGAGGCAGCGCCTTTACTGTCCTCAACTTGTACCATTGCATCTACAGAATAAGTATCTGGCGTTATCCGTAAGTATAGCGAGGCACAAATTAAACTTAAGACCACGCAGCATGCTATGATTTTCCACTGTGCAATCAATGAAAAGAATAACTCTTTTAAATCGATGCTATCTTCGCTAGTTTTAGAGTTTTGGTTCATAAATTTACAACTAATATACAATTATAATTGAGTGCGCCAATCTTGCACATAGCTTTGAATGTTGCGGCAAGTCTGATCAAAAAAAGCTTGGTCATGCTGATAAGGATCAGGTACATTTTGTCCTTGCCAATGGCCAAGTCTAAAAATTTTACCCTTAGCAAATGGCCAAGTTTGTTCAATATGCTTTTGCTGATTATTGCTCATTACTAAAATCAAATCATTTTGTTTGATCAATTCAGCACTGAGCTGGCGAGCCACGTGTGGTCTCATATCAATATTCAACTGATCCATACAATGAATCGCTTTGTCATCTGCAGTATGACCTACTAGGGCTGAAATACCAGCAGATGAGATATTTAATGTAGGATGTTGGGCCTTTAAAAAGTATTCTGCCATTGGACTGCGGCAAATATTACCTACACAGACTACTAAGATATTTTGTAACTGCATTCTAGTTTTTACCCAATTGATCAAATGTATAGAGTGCACTTGAGAATGGTACAATCTGGTTCATAATACGCTGCCAGCGTGTTAAACCAGTTGCATCAATATAAACAATATCATTTTTTTGCATTTGGAATTGATTAGATAATGCAAGGTTACCAATACTACTCAAATTGAGCTGATAGATTGTTGATCTTTTTGTTTGTAAATCTGTACGCATGACATAAATACGAGCTGCACTTGCCGAGTATGGATTAACACCTTCACTCTCGCCCAATACATCACTTAAAGTCATACCTTGATCTCGTAATGGAATTGCTGAACTTTTATTAGACTCACCCATAACATAGAGTTTTTGATTTTGTTTAGTATTTACATAAATTGTATCATTGGGTTGGACTAATAATTTGTGTAGTGAATAACCTTGTTTCTCAAGTGCAACGACATTTAAATTATAAACTTCGCCATTACGAATGAGTTGAATATCAGTATTATCACCAGACTCTTGATTTACACCTCCAGCCATACTTAAGGCTGTATAAATACTAATTGGTTGATCATCTAAAGTGTATTGTCCACTTTTCATAACCTGACCATTAACAAAATAGCGTTTAGCTTGATATGACAACACGCGAACTACAACATCAGGTGTTTTTAAATACTTAGCAAATTGACTTCGTAAATATTTATTGGTCTCAGCCAGTGTTTTCCCTGCAATGTGAACTTGGCCTACAAGTGGTAACTGTACATTTCCTGCAGAATCAATAGGGTATCCAAATGCTTTAATATCAGTAGAGGCACCTTGAATAGGAGGAGTAATTTCAGGATAAGCCCAAAGCTGAATAGATAAAACATCCCCAGCACTTAAGCGGTATTGATAAAAAGGAGTATTAAATAAGGCGCTTATATTTCCTTGTGGACGCAAAGCCTCAGAACTAATCTTTGGAATATTGTTTTGGGTGAGTTGAACAACAGAAACCTCTGCTCCTTGTTCTGTTTTAAACGTACCTTGTTCAGGTAGGTCGTAAGTTTGTAAGCCTGAGGTGACTGCGCATCCTGTAAACGAAAGTGAAATGGCTAAAAATAATAATGTGCTTTGATGCTTCACATTCAAACCCTTTATTGTTTGTAATCCAATGATACTTTGCATGAAGACATTGGATTGTAGTCTATAATTAACCCAAATCATACTTTATTTGCCAAGCAGTGATTGTATATTTCGAGAAAATTTTGTTTAAAGTCTGCTATATTAACGTAGTAGGTCGTATCCATGATGTTTCTCCATTTAAAATTAAATGGTTAGGTTTTATATATGTTTCAACTTGAGCAACTAAAAATAGCAATTATCGGCTTAGGGTATGTTGGATTACCTTTAGCAGTTGAATTTGGTAAACATAAACCTACAATCGGATTTGATATAAATGAAAATCGGATATTAGAGTTAAAAAACGGATATGACCATACATTAGAAGTGACTTCTGATGAGTTAAAACACGTACAGCATTTGTCGTATACAGCACATATTCAAGACTTACAGAATATAAACTTTTTCATTGTCACTGTGCCAACACCCATTGACGATTTTAAACAACCTGACTTGACCCCTCTCATAAAAGCATCCCAAAGCATTGCTAAAGTTCTAAAAAAAGGCGATATCGTTGTTTATGAGTCAACGGTTTATCCTGGTGCGACAGAAGAGGTTTGTATACCCGAATTAGAAAAACATTCCGGTTTAAATTTTAATAAAGATTTCTTTGTTGGTTATAGTCCAGAACGTATTAATCCTGGTGATAAACAACGACGTGTCACTAATATTTTAAAAATTACCTCAGGTTCGACTCCAGAGGTCACTGACTATGTTGATCAAGTATATAATTTAATTATTGAGGCGGGTACACATAAGGCCCCGAGTATCAAAGTCGCTGAGGCTGCTAAAGTCATTGAAAATACACAAAGAGATGTGAATATCGCTTTAATCAATGAGTTGGCTCTGATTTTTAATAAAATGGGTATCGATACAGAAGATGTACTCAAGGCAGCAGGTACAAAATGGAATTTTTTAAACTTTAGACCTGGTTTAGTTGGTGGTCATTGTATTGGTGTTGATCCGTATTATTTAACGCATAAAGCAGAGTCAATTGGTTTACATCCAGAAATTATTTTGGCAGCTCGTCGCTTAAATGATCGTATGGGTGAATATGTTGCAACCCAATTGATCAAAGAAATGGTAAAGAAACGTATCCAAGTTGTTGGTGCTCGTATATTAATTTTAGGTTTGAGTTTTAAAGAGAACTGCCCAGATATACGAAATACTAAGATTGTAGATATGGTTAAAGCACTAAAAGAATACGATTTAGATCTTGATATCTATGATCCTTGGGTAGATAGTGCTGAGGTTGAAGCAGAGTATGGGTTAGCTCCAATCATGGAATTAAAACAAGGTCGGTATGACGCTATCGTAATTGCGGTTGCACATGACCAGTTTAAAAAAATGTCTACACAGGAACTTGTTTCGTTAGGCAAAGAAAAACATGTTTTATACGATTTAAAATATGTTTTAAATAAAGAACAAAGTGATATTCGACTGTAAAGATTACTAACATAGGAATTTTATGAAAATTTTAGTTACAGGTGGAGCAGGTTTTATTGGTTCTGCTGTTGTTCGTCATATTATCAAAAATACTAATAATGATGTTCTTAATGTTGATAAATTGACATATGCAGGAAATCTAGAATCACTTAAAGAAGTTGACCAAAATTCAAGATATCAATTTTCTCAAACTGATATCTGTGACCGTAAAGCCTTGGATGTTTTATTTAAAGAGTTTCAGCCAGACTTAGTTATGCATTTAGCAGCAGAATCCCACGTAGATCGATCAATTACGGGGTCTGCTGCATTCATTGAAACCAACATTATTGGCACATATCAATTATTAGAAGCTGCACGTCATTATTGGAATAATTTAAGTGACGATAAAAAAACAGCGTTTCGTTTTCATCATATCTCAACCGATGAAGTGTATGGCGATCTTGAAGGGACAGATGATTTATTTCATGAAACGACATCTTATGCGCCAAGTTCTCCATATTCTGCAAGTAAGGCGAGT
This sequence comes from Acinetobacter sp. AOR18_HL, assembly GCF_027855145.1. Lineage (NCBI taxonomy): Bacteria > Pseudomonadati > Pseudomonadota > Gammaproteobacteria > Moraxellales > Moraxellaceae > Acinetobacter > Acinetobacter sp. AOR18_HL. The sequence goes on along the minus strand of NZ_JAKTIG010000082.1, from coordinate 37,738 downwards.
TCAGATCATCTAGTACGTGCTTGGAATCGTACTTATGGTTTGCCAGTAGTAATTACGAATTGTTCTAATAACTATGGTCCATATCACTTCCCAGAAAAATTAATTCCTTTAGTGATATTGAATGCATTAAAAGGGAAAGCTTTACCAATTTATGGTAAAGGTGACCAAATTCGTGATTGGCTATATGTTGAAGATCATGCGCGTGCACTTTATAAAGTTGTTACTGAAGCTACAGTGGGTGAAACTTATAATATTGGCGGTCATAATGAACAAAAAAATATTGATGTTGTAAAATCAATTTGCCAGTTGCTCGAAGAGCTTGCGCCAAATAAACCTGAAGGCGTGGCCCATTATGCTGATTTAATTACTTATGTTAAAGATCGCCCTGGTCATGACCTGCGCTATGCAATTGATGCAACGAAAATTAAAGAAGATTTAGGTTGGGTGCCAGAAGAAAGTTTTGAAACAGGCCTGCGTAAAACTGTTGAATGGTACTTAAACAACCAAGAATGGGTTGAAAACGTACAAAGCGGTGAATATAAAAACTGGGTACAACAACAATATCAGGCAAAAAAAGCCTAATTTTTGAGTGGTAACCATGAAAATATTATTGCTCGGAAAAAATGGACAAGTCGGTTGGGAGTTACAGCGTGCTCTGCAACCGCTTGGTGAAGTGATTGCACTTGATCGTTCTACAAGTTTAGATGGTTTAAGTGGTGATTTGGCTAATTTTGATCAAATTAAACAGACTATTGAAAAAGTTCAGCCAAATATAATTGTAAATGCAGCTGCATATACCGCGGTTGATAAAGCTGAATCAGATCAAGAAAATGCTGATTTAATTAATCATCTCGCTGTCAAAAATCTAGCTGAACTTTGTCAGATTCATCATATTTTACTCGTTCATTATTCAACGGATTATGTTTTCAATGGTGAAGGAACAAAAGCATGGTCTGAGAGTGACTTAACGGATCCAGTAAATTTGTATGGAAATACGAAGCGTCTGGGTGAAATTGCACTTGAGCAAAGTAGCTGTGCTTTTATCAACTTCAGAACATGTTGGGTCTATGGTTCACATGGTAATAACTTTATAAAAACGATGTTGAAATTAGCGTCAAATCGTGAAGAGCTAAGTATTATTCATGACCAGATTGGTGCGCCGACAGGGGCTGCTCTTATTGCGGATGTGACAGCACAAGCATTAAAGTATTATTCATTACTGGGTGCTCAGCAACAAAAAGATTTATTAGGGCATTATCATTTGGCTGCTGCTGGTGAATGCTCGTGGTTCGACTATGCGCAATTTGTTTTTGAGCTAGCTAAACAAAAAGGACAATCTTTAGCAATTCAAAAAGTAAATGCAATTGAAACGACTGCATACCCTACTCCAGCTAAACGACCTTTAAATTCCCGTTTAAATACAAATAAACTACAAGCAAATTTTAAAATACACCTGCCGAATTGGAAGTTAGGTGTAGCACAAGTTTTAGAGGAAATTATTTAATGAGCCAAGTAAAACGTAAAGGTATTATTCTTGCTGGTGGTTCAGGAACTCGTTTATACCCAATCACAATGGGTACATCAAAACAATTATTGCCAATTTATGATAAGCCAATGATTTATTATCCATTGTCTGTATTGATGTTGGCAGGAATTAACGAGATTTTAATTATTTCTACTCCTGAAGACCTAGCTAATTATGAAAAGCTTTTAGGTACTGGTGAAGAAATTGGTTTAAAGCTTTCTTATAAAATACAGCCATCTCCTGATGGTTTAGCTCAGGCATTTATCTTGGGTGAAGAATTTATAGGTGAAGATAATGTTTGCTTAATTCTAGGTGATAACATTTTCTATGGCCAAAGTTTCGGAACTCAGCTAAAGCGAGCAACTGAAAAAGCGACTGGTGCAACTGTATTTGGTTATTATGTAAATGATCCAGAGCGTTTCGGAGTTGTTGATTTTGATGAAAATGGAAGAGCTTTAAGTATTGAAGAAAAGCCTGAACATCCAAAATCACACTATGCTGTTACAGGTCTTTATTTCTATGACAATAAAGTAGTTGATATTGCGAAAAATATTAAACCTTCACATCGAGGTGAGTTAGAAATTACCGACGTAAATAATGTTTATCTCCAACAAGAAGCGTTGAATGTTGAGTTGTTAGGGCGTGGATTTGCATGGTTAGATACAGGTACGCATGATTCATTGCTTGAAGCGAGTCAGTTTGTTCAAACTGTAGAGCATCGTCAAGGTTTAAAAATTGCTTGTTTAGAAGAAATTGCATTTAACAATAGTTGGATTGATGAAGAGCAACTCCTTAAACGTGCAAACTTCTTTAAGAAAACAGGCTATGGTCAATATTTATTTAAATTACATGCTGAACATCAAAAAAATTAATGTTCTCGTAGTAACTTATAGTTAATTGTAAATATTTTAAAGTATAGAGATAAAAGAATGAATGTAATTGAAACAAAGATTAAGGGTCTTTTAATTTTAGAGCCTAAAGTTTTTGGTGATGACCGTGGCTGGTTTATGGAAAGTTTTAACCAAAAAGCTTTTGAGGAAGCGTTAGACGAACGTGGATTAGATATTCCTCAATTTGTTCAAGACAATCATTCTTTATCTCAAAAAGGTGTTTTAAGAGGATTGCATTATCAGCTTAACCCATATGCGCAAGGTAAGTTAGTTCGAGTTGTACAGGGTAAAGCTTGGGATGTTGCTGTTGATATTCGCAAAAGTTCTCCAACTTTTGGTCAATGGGTTGGTATTGAACTAACTGGGGAAAATCATAAGCAATTTTGGATTCCAGCTGGATTTGCACATGGTTTCGTCGCTTTAGAAGATAATACACAGTTTTTGTATAAAACTACGAATTATTATAATAAAGAAAGCGAAGGAGCGATTGTTTGGAATGATCCATCTATTGCGATTGATTGGCCTTTAAATCATATCGATCAAGTTTTAGTGAGTGATAAAGATAAAATTGCATCGAAGCTAGAAGATGCAAAGTTATTTGATTAATTAATCATTAAATTTATTTATATATTCTAAAAGAGCCTGTAAATTGTTTGCTAAGTTAAATAAATTGATAGCTAACCCTGAAAATAAAAGATTTCTAGGGAACTTTATTTCACTAGCAACATTACAGGGGCTTAACTATATTTTACCATTACTTACTTTACCTTATCTTGTACGTATATTGGGTGCAGAAAAGTTTGGTACATTAGCTTTTGCAACAGCCATAATTAGTTATTTTATAGTATTAACTGATTATGGTTTTAATTTTACAGCAACTAGAGAGGTGGCAGTACATAAAGAAAATAAAGAGAAGTTAAATGAGATTTTTAGTAGTGTAATGATTATTAAATTTTTTCTTTTAGTTATATCATTTGTAATACTTATAGTATTGGTTTCTTTTTTTGATAAGTTTAGTTCAGATCCAGAACTCTATTTTTTAACTTTTGGAACAGTATTAGGTCAGGTCCTATTCCCTATATGGTTTTTTCAGGGGGTAGAAAAAATGAAATATATTACAATAATTAATATAGTAACTAAAACTCTATTCACAATAGCAATTTTTATATTTGTAAAACAAGCTTCTGATTATTATTTAGTACCTTTATTAACCTCTTTAGGCGCAATATTGGCAGGTAGTTACTCTTTATATTTAATCTATAAAAAATTTAATGTTAAATTTAGTGTCCAAAAATTTAATGTGGTGACTTCCCATGTAAAAGGTGGGATGCATTTATTTTTAACCTCTGCACTAAGTAATTTGTTGACTTCTTCAGGTACAATTATCTTATCTTTTGTATCAAGTAATACTATTGTTGGTTATTATTCAGCATCCGAAAAACTTTTCAGAGCTATTGTTGGATTATTTACTCCTGTGACTCAGGCTTTATACCCAATAAGTTGCACTAAAGTTAATCAAGAAAATCTAGCAAAGCCATATATTAAAAAAATATTTACTATAGTGGGTGGAATTGCATTAATACTGAGTGTAACCGTTGCTTTATTATCTAAGCCTATCGTTAATTTAATCTATGGAATAGAGTTTATTAATTATAGCTATGTGTTGGCTGTAATGATGATTTGGTTATTTTTTGGTGTAATTAATAATATTATTGGTATTCAATATCTAACCGCAATGAGGAAAGATAAAGTGTACACATATTCATTTGTAGTTGCTGCCTCAGCTACGGTTATATTGAATATTATTCTAATTCCTCATTTTATGATTGATGGTATATTATTTTCAATGATATTTGGTGAAATCCTTTTAACATTATCTATGTTAGTACTTATTTTTAGGTTGAAATTATGAAAAAAATATTAATTGTGTTTGGAACACGTCCTGAAGCCATTAAAATGGCGCCTTTAGTGAAAGAGTTTCAAAAAAACATTAATAGCTTTGAAACTAAAGTATGTGTAACCGCTCAACATAGACAAATGTTAGATCAAGTGTTAGAAATATTTGATATAAAGCCAGATTATGATTTAAACATCATGAAACCTGGGCAAGATTTATATGATATTACTTCAAATGTACTAATAGGCATGAAATCTGTATTAAATGATTTCGAACCAGATGTTGTTTTGGTACATGGTGATACAACAACTACCTTATCCGCTAGCCTGGCAGCTTTTTATGCAAAGATTAAAGTGGGGCATGTAGAAGCAGGCTTAAGAACAAATGATATTTATTCGCCTTGGCCAGAAGAAGGCAATAGGCAGTTAACAGGTATTTTAGCCAATTATCATTTTGCTCCAACTCAGCAAAGTGAAGAAAACCTCTTAAAAGAAGGAAAAAAACAGCAAGATATCTATGTTACTGGTAATACAGTTATAGATGCTTTAATGTATGTTTTACAGCGAATTGAAAGTCAACCGACACTTAAAGAAAAAATTAAATCTAAAATTTCTGAACAATATCAACTTGATCAAAAAAGAAAAATAATTTTAGTTACTGGACATAGACGTGAGAATTTTGGTCAAGGATTCATCAATATTTGTGAAGGGCTAAAAGAGTTAGCAAAGAATAATCCAGATATTGATATTGTTTATCCAGTACATTTAAATCCAAATGTGCAAAAACCAGTAAACGAGATTCTTTCTGATTTGACGAATGTATATTTGATTGATCCACTTCAGTACGAAGAATTTATTTATATGATGAATGAGTCATATTTTATTATTACTGATAGTGGGGGCATTCAAGAAGAGGCGCCTTCTTTAGGTAAGCCTGTTTTAGTTATGAGAGATACAACAGAACGACCAGAAGCAGTCAAAGCTGGAACGGTAAAACTAGTTGGAACAGATAAAAATATATTAATCAAAGAAGCACAAACATTAATTGATAATAAAGTTGAATATGAGAAAATGGCTCATGCTCATAACCCTTATGGGGATGGAAAAGCATGTTATCGAATTTTAAAAATTTTTAATAAAAGTCTTTAACTGAGCTTAATATATTGGTTTTTAAGGAAAATTATGAAAATTGCATATTGTATTCGAGAAAATTGGAAATCTACATTAGGGGGGGATGTAGTCCAAATGTTGCAAACGAAAGCTGAAATTGAAAAAAACTATAATGTAGAAATCCAAGTTATGGAAACTCATCAAGACCTAAAAAAATTTCAGCCAGATATTGTACATATTTTTAATATGCAAACATTGGAAGAAAGTAGTAAATACTTGAGTGAAGCTAAAGAATTAGGCTGTATAACAGTTCTTTCAACCATTTATTGGGACTTAAGTCATGCACGCTTTATTGTAAATTTCGCTAAATTTGGTATCTTTTGTAATGGAGAAGGTTTTCGAAACTTATATCATTTATATAATCATTCTGAAGCTTTTATTTCTAAAATAATTGGTAAGCCAACTTCAGCTACAAATAAATATAAAAATAAAGTTAAAAATTTTTTAAAAGAATTTGATATTTTCTTACCTAATTCTGAAGAGGAAATGCAAATAATTAATAAGCTTTTTAATGAATCTTATACAAATTATAGTGTTATTCCTAATAGTGTGGATTTTGATAAATTTTTATTTTCAAATAATTCTAATAGAAATGGTTTTATCTCTGCAGCTCGAATTGAGCCTATTAAAAATCAATTAATGTTAGCTAAGATAGCTAAAGAGAATGCATATAATTTAACCTTGGTAGGTGGTTTTACACAAAATAATGTTAATTATGTAAACAAAGTCAGAACTATATGTGAGAACCAAAGTAAAATCGACCTCATTACGCAAAATATAGATCAGAAAACTTTAGGTAATATGTTTCAACAGCATAAAGTACATATTTTAGCTTCTTTCCGTGAGTCACCTGGCCTAAGTTCTTTAGAGGCTATTGGAAGTGGTTTAAATTTAGTTGTTTCTGAAAGTGATTTTTGCCCAACGCATACATATTTTGATGGTTTAATTGATAAACATGTTTTTATATGTGATCCATATAGCGAGAAATCTATTCATCAAGCAATGAAATTAGCACATGAAAGTCAGACTCCTGAAGCTAATTTAATTAAACGTTTTAGTTGGTATAATACGGCGGTACAGACTTACCAAGCTTATTGTAGTGTTCTATAAAATTTTAATTAGTTTTAAATAGGTTGGATTAAATATGCTTGTTAGAAAAAATAATTTTATAATTTTATTAATTAGTCCGTTACTTTTTTTAATTTCTTATATTTTCTCTTTGCAAGGTCCAAGCTTTTCAAAAGACTACATGGGGTATTATTATTATTATTATTATGAAATGCCAAAAACTATTGAGCCAGTTTTTCACATATTAGTAAATTTGTTGAAAAGCTTCAATCTTGAATTTGGTATATTGTTATTGTTATTTTTTTTGGGTTCTATTTTTTTTAAAATCTTAAGTATTCCTAATTTTATAATAAGAAGAGATGTAAAATTTATAAATATATTTTTCTTTTGTTCATTTTACTTTGTGGTTTTCTTTGCTTTATGGGATCTAACACAAATTCGGGTTGGACTCGGTATGGCATTTTATATTTATGGTCTTTCTTGCAAAGATAAGAGGTTGAAAAATTTATTTTATTTGTTATCCGTTTTAACTCATTATTCGTTATTTATTGTTTTCGTGGCAAAATTAATCTATGAATTTTTTAAAAATAAAAGCTATGCATTTTTTTTAGCTTTTTTAATAAATTTTTTAATTTTTACACTATTAAAATTTAGTCCTTATCAGGAGAGTTATGATAGTTATGAATATAATGAGGTAACGACCTTTTTTTCTGCTAAATTATTCTTTGTTTTTTTATCTATTATATATATATATATAGGATTTTATTTTAGAAAGGTTGAAAGTCTTATTGATTTAACAAGTCTCTATATTTCTTTTTTTCTTATGTTGACATATGTTTTTTTATATTCTAACTATCCAGTAATTGCTATTAGATTTTTAGAATTATCACTTTTCTTTGTGTTGTTTACTTTAAGTTTTTTAAAGCAAAATAAGTATTTCTTTTATTATAGTTTCTTAACACTAATGTTGTTCTCTTTTTATTTTATTAGATTATATTATTTGTCTGAAAACTCTTTAATTAACTTTATGAACTGGGGTAACTAATGATTATTGCAATAATTGTAACATTTAATCCTAATTTAATAAATTTATCCAACCTCATTTTACAGTTGAAAAAACAATCTGTAAAAGCTATTGTTGTTGATAATGGTTCAAAAAATATTAATGAATTAGAAGAATTAAATAATATTGGAGGAAGGATATATAAACTTAATAATAATCTAGGTATTGCTACGGCTCAAAATAAGGGAGTCGAAAAAGCAATCGAATTAGGCGCAGAGCAGATTTTGTTTTTTGATCAAGATAGTTCAATTCCCGAGGATTATATTGAAAATTTATATTCAGATTATGAGTTATTAATTCATGATAATATTAAAATAGGAGCTATTGGGCCACGTTTTATAGATGATAGGTATAATTTTTATTATAAAACGATTAGTGTTACAAAAAATGGCTTTCGTATAAAACATGATGTTTCCAATATAGATAAACCAATTCATTCAACATTATTGATTTCGTCTGGATCAATGATATCCGTCAATACATTAAAAACGGTTGGTTTAATGAGGGATAATTACTTTATTGATTATGTAGATACAGAATGGTGTTTGCGCGCTGAAAGCTTAGGTTATAAAAACTTTATTTCTGCAAAAGCGGTTATGCGCCATACAATTGGTGATAATGTTATTAATCTTAAATTTTTTAATGTTCCTGTCCATTCAGCTTTTCGTCGTTACTATAGAGTTCGTAATGCATTTTATATGATGCGCGAACCTCATGTACCTGTAATATTAGCTATTCGTGAAATATTTTTTAGTTTCATCCATCAGATTATTTTAATTAGTTTTGAAAGAAATAAATCTGGCTATTTAAAATCATATTTCAAGGGTTTAAGAGATGGTATAGCAAAACGGGAAACTGCTAATGATTAAGATAGTTTCATCTATTGTAATTTACAAACACACATATGTTGAGCTTCAAGATACATTGAATTGTTTAATAGCTTCAAATCATATCAAAAAAATTATTTTAGTTGATAACGATGAAAGTGATTGGGCATCTACCTTTGAACATGATAAGGTTATTTATTTGAAATCAAAAGGAAATTTTGGTTTTGGATATGGTCACAATCAAGCGATAAATAAATATGCTACTGATTGTGATTTTTTCCTGATTTGTAATCCTGATATTATGTTTGAAGAATCTGAATTTGATAATTTAGTCAAGTTTGCAAGTCAGTGTAATGAGGGATTATTTCTTCCAAAGATTGTTTATACTAATGGGGAAAACCAATTTGGTGCACGCCTTTTACCTACTCCATTGAATCTTTTTGCTCGAAGATTTTCCAAAAAATGGGCTATGAGTCTAGACCAAGAATATTTATTAAAAGGTTACTCTATTCAACAACCTATTTTTGCTCCTTACCTTTCTGGTTGTTTTATGTTATTTCGCTCTAGTGCTCTTTTAGATCTTAAAGGCTTTGATGAGAGATTCTTTATGTATATGGAAGATGTGGATTTATCAAGGCGTTGTGCTGAGAGTTTTGGTGCTATATATTATCCACATGCTCAAATAGTACATGTTCACGAACAAGCATCATACAAAAACAAACAATTACTTAAAGCTCATCTGAAAAGTGCTATACAATACTTCAATAAATGGGGATGGTTTTATGACATTGACCGTAGTAAGCTTAACAAAAAATGCTTAAACCAGTTTCACATATAATGTAATTTAAAATGAAAATTGTAGGTATATTAAGATGTTAAAGAGGCTTTTAGATATTTTTATTTCCCTATTTGCCTTACTTATTCTAATGCCTGTTTTTCTGATTGTAGTTTATAAAGTTCGGAAAAATTTAGGTTCTCCTGTTTTTTTCTTGCAAGAACGTCCAGGCAAAGATGGTAAATTGTTTAAAATGATTAAGTTTCGTTCAATGAAGGATGGAGTGGATCAGGATGGCAATATTTTACCAGATGAAGAACGAATAACTCCTTTTGGACAAAAATTACGTTCTACTACCTTAGACGAAATGCCACAGCTTATTAATGTATTAAAGGGTGATATGAGTATTGTGGGGCCTCGTCCTCAACTTGCTGATTTTATGCAGCACTACACTCCAAGACAAATGCGTCGCCATGAGGTAAGGCCTGGTATGACTGGCCTTGCTCAAGTAAGTGGTCGTAATAATTTAAGTTGGGAAGAAAAATTTGAATTAGATGTTGAATATGTTGAGAAGCATAATATCTGGTTAGATTTTAAAATTATGTTAAAAACAGTACAGGTTATGCTGAAGAAAGAAGGTATTAATGCACCAGATCAGTTAGTGGGAGCAAGCCGCTTTTCAGGTTCGCCAAAAAAAGATGAAGTACAATATTAATTGTTAGTTATAAAGTTAGCCATATGATCAAAAAAGCAGTTTTACCAGTTGCTGGTTTAGGTACACGTTTTTTGCCTGCAAGTAAGTCTATTCCTAAAGAAATGGTTACGGTAGTTGACCGACCTGCTATTGAATATGTAGTACGTGAGGCAGTCGAAGCGGGTATTGAGCAAATTATTTTTGTAACGCATTCGGCTAAAGTTGCTATTGAGGATTATTTTGATCATGATTTTGAGTTAGAAACAATATTAAAAGAAAAACAGAAATTTGATTTACTTAAAGAAATTACTGATATTTTGCCTTCAAATGTAAGCATTGTTAGTGTGCGCCAACCTCAGCCGTTAGGGCTAGGGCATGCTGTTTTATGCGCAAAAAGTGTAATCGGCAATGATGATTTTGCGGTATTGTTACCAGATGTATTAGTTAAAGATAACTCAGAAAAAAATGATTTATCCCAGATGGTCGCTCGGTATGCTGAGAGTAAAGCCGCACAAATTATGGTAGAAGCAATACCTGATGATTTGGTAGACCAATATGGGATTGTTGATGTCACGAGAATACCAGATGTAGGTGAAAGTATAGCTATACAGGATATTATTGAAAAGCCACCGATTGGGTCTGCCCCTTCAAATCTCTCTGTGGTTGGTCGTTACGTATTACCAGCAAAAATTATGCACCTTTTAGAGAACATTCCTAAAGGTGCAAGTAGTGAGATTCAATTGACAGATGCGATTGCTGTGCTACAGCAAACAGATAGGGTGGAAGCTTATCGTATGCGGGGTCAAACTTTTGACTGTGGTAGTAAGCTTGGTTATTTAAAAGCTGTACTTCACTATGGTATTGAGCATCCTAAATTGGGAAATGATTTTAAGCAGTTGATTCATGAACTTAAATTATAATTTTTTGTAGCTCTAATTAAATATTTGTAAAATTTAATCAATATATGAGTTAAGCAATATATTCTCTTCCCGTAAATGGAAGAGAACTCTACAGAATATTAAAAACAGGTGTGCAATGAAAATCGCGGTGTTTGGAACCACCTTACATGCTGGTGTAATGGCAGCGTTATTAGCTGAATATGGTAATCAGATCTATTGGTGTACAAGTGTCACCTGTGAGGAAAATATATCTGTACTTTCATATCAAGATCAAGAAGTTAATAATTATTTAAATAAACAAAGGAAAGCTGGTTTTTTAATAGAATGTTCATTCTCTCAAATTCCTTTAGATATTGAAGTTTATTTATTTTGTTTTAGTCCAACACAAATAGAATTTGCTTTAAAAACAGTTGAGAAGTTAAGTGAACGTCCAATTGTTCATCCGAGATTAATGGTAAATGGTTCTACCTTTGGTTTACATGGCACCGCTAAATTAAAGCATCATTTACCTAAAGACGAATGGGTTTATTTTCCTGACGTGATTCAGGAAGGAAATGCAATTAATAGTGTATTGAATGTAAAACATGTCATTGTTGGAGTTGAATCAAACTCTGCTCAAGATACGATGCAAGAGTTATTGCGTCCATTCTTCCGTTTTAGCTATCAATATTTATTCATGCCGATTTTGGATGCCGAATTTACTAAGCTCAGTATTTCAGGCATGTTGGCAACTAGAATTAGTTATATGAATGACCTTGCACTAGTTGCGGAAAAATTGGGCATTGATATTGCCAATGTAAAGCATGGCATTGCTGCAGATACACGTATTGGCGCAGCTTACTTGTCAGCAGGCGTTGGATTTGGTGGTGAAAATTTTTCACATGATATTCTTACACTCTCCAGTACAGTTTCTGAAACAGGTGTGAAAAGCCGACTATTAGAACAAGTTTGGGCGATTAACGAACAACAAAAAGAAATTTTATTCCGTAAATTATGGAACTATTATCATTGTGACTTGAGTGGAAAAACTGTCGCAATTTGGGGAGCTTCTTTTAAAGAGAATACTCCAAGTACGCACAATTCTCCTATTCATATTTTATTAGCTGCTTTATGGGCTCAAGGTGTGAAAGTTCGGTTACATGATCCACAAGCTCTTGAGGAAATTGCAGGCATATATGGCAGTCGTGAAGACCTGATTTTATGTGCTGATCGATATGAAGCAGCACAAGGGGCACATGCCCTGTGTCTGGTTACAGCATGGAAGCAATATTGGAGTCCCGACTTTAACTATTTACAACAATTAATGCTACATCCACTGATTTTGGATGGGCGTAATATTTATGATCCAGCATATGTCAAATCTAAGGGTTTTGCTTATGAAGGGGTAGGTCGATTATGAATAAATCTATCGAAAAGTTTCCTAAAGAGTTAGTTTCGCCTATCGCTCAGCTTCATTCTTTGGTTGAGAAAAATTCGAATCTACATATAAAAGAACTATTTGCATCAGAGTCTGATCGATTTCAGCAATACTCTGTAAAGTTCGATCAACTGGTTTTTGATTATAGTAAGCACCGTGTCAATAAAAATGTTTTAGAACAGTTAGTATCTTTAGCAAAATCTAAACAATTGACGCACTGGATTGAACGCTTATTTTCTCAAGATAAAGTTAACTGTACCGAGCAGCGTGCGGCAATGCATTGGGCTTTACGCTTACCATCAGAGTATTCTAAATTTCCAGGATTAACTAAACAAGTCCATGAACAATTGCAGCGTATGTATGCGTTGGTTGAGAAAATACATGCTGGACAATATCGTGGCGCTACAGGCGAAGTCATTCAGGATGTTGTGAATATTGGAGTGGGGGGATCTGATTTAGGTCCACTCATGGTCACTCACGCATTGTCTGACTTTAAAGTACAGACAGTAAAGCCTTTAAATGTACACTTTGTTTCTACAATGGACGGCAGTCAGCTTTCTGAAAAACTACATAAGCTGCGCCCGGAAACAACTTTATTTATTATTTCCTCAAAGTCATTTGGTACCATTGATACTTTATCAAATGCACAAACAGTTCGTCAGTGGCTTGAAAAAGCTTTAGGAAAGCATGACCGAGTTGTAAAAAGTCACTTTATTGGTGTGTCTACAAAAGCTGATAAGATGACAGACTGGGGAATTGCCCCTGAAAACCAGTTGCTACTTTGGGATTGGGTGGGTGGTCGCTATTCTCTCTGGTCTTGTATTGGTTTCCCTATCGCTTTGACAATCGGCGTTAAAGGTTTCCAACAGCTTTTAGCTGGAGCCCATGCTATTGATGAACATTTTCAACATACAAGTTTTGAGCAAAATATACCGGTTCTCATGGCATTATTGGGAATCTGGAATAATAATTTTTTAAATATTCAGACCCATGCAGTATTACCCTATGATGGGAGATTAAAGTATTTTGCTGCTTATTTACAGCAGCTTGAAATGGAGTCTAACGGTAAATCTGTACAGAGAGGTGGGCAGAAAGTCGAATTAGATACTTGCCCAATTGTATGGGGGGAAGTGGGACCAAATGCTCAACATGCCTTTTATCAGTTGCTCCATCAAGGAACTCAGGCGGTAAGTTGTGATTTTATTGCCCCTGTGCAACGTTATAATGCAGACCATTTTACTTATGTAGAAAATGCTGAGGCATTGATTGAACAGCATCATCTTGCATTATCAAATTGTTTGGCACAATCACGTTTATTAGCTTTTGGTAATGAAGCACTAGATACGAAAGAACTAGAGAACTTGCCTATTCATAAGCAATATGAAGGAAACCAGCCAAGTTCAACATTACTTTTAAAAGAACTAAATCCCTATAGTTTAGGGATGTTGATTGCTTTATATGAGCATAAAGTATTTGTTCAATCTGTAATCTGGAATATTAATCCGTTTGATCAATGGGGTGTAGAAAAAGGTAAACAGATCGCCGATCAACTACTTCCGATTTTAAATGGTGCTCAAAACGATCTTTCAACACTTGATGCTTCAACGCGTGGATTAATTAAAATTTTATTAGAAAAAGTTGATGGATAAAATTTCAGATAACACTAGAGTAAGATTTAAAAAATTGATTATTTAATTTTTCTAAATATCAATTACCTACCTTTCTTGAATTGAGATAAAGCTCTTTTCTAAAAAGAGGCTACAGTTGTAGTGACTACTTTCATGCTAGTATTCGCGACAATCCTGTTAGCCTCTTTTTTGTCGTCATGGTTTTTCTCCGTCAGCAATTGTTGTTTATCTTTATTGCCTTTTTATCCACCTGTGTCGGTGTATATGTTGCATGGGATATGAACCTGACTTGGCATAAGTTTTATAGCTATTTGATTTCAGAAAAAGCTATTTTTTCAATTCTATTTAACTATGCCGTAATTCAACTATTTTTTATTGTAGTTGGTCGTAAGTATACGGCTCTTTTTTTAAGCCAATTATTCGTTATATTTTTAAATTTTATTAATAAGAAGAAGCAACAATATCTATTTAGTAATTTAAGCCCTGAAGATATTTTTTTACTTCCTGAGGCTATGAAAGCGACTCCTTGGCACTTACAGCTCATCTTTTTTATGCTGATTATTTTCTTTCTTATTGTACTGCTTATCGCTATACGTAAAGAAAGTAAAGCTACTTTTCACGCCTATGTTCCTAATATTATTATTTTTGCATTGCTTGCAAGTGGCTTAATTTACTTAAATTTTATTAAAAATCCCACAGGAGCGTGTTTTTCAGAAAATAAACCTATGATTTGTGCCAGTTTACAAGAATTTCCAAATACGAGAAATGACTGGATCGGCGACTATCGAAAAATTCAAGATTACGGGTTTGTGACTTTTTACGTATCTAAGGTATTGGATAATGTAACCAGTGTTTTATTACCTAACCGTAAAGTATCTGAGCAAGAGATACAGCAGATTTTGCAGGAACATCATTTGGTTCAATCTTTAGACGACAATGAGAAGGAATATCCGAACATAGTTATCATGATGGAAGAATCTTTTTGGGATTCTCATCATTTAGATAGTGGTTTACCAAAAGACTTACTATCTTTTGTTCATCAAAATCAGGTCTCTAATTTACTGTCTCCTTCTTTTGGAGGAGGTACTGCGAATGTTGAATTTGAAGTCCTTACGAGCCTCAATACAACTTTTTTCCCAAATGAGTTGTTATATGTTTCTAAGCTGAAAAAGCCAATTTATGCATTACCTTATTATTTAAATTCAATTGGTTATCAAACAATTGCAATGCATAATAACTATGGTTATTACTATAATCGCAATAAGGTATATCCAGCATTGGGGTTTGATAAATTTATATCACTTGAAAATATGATTGCCCAAAAAGATCGGTCTACAGTCTTTAATTTAGGTGGGTGGGCCACAGATGATCTTATTTTTGATTCGCTTAAGTCTACTTTAGAAGAGAACGAGCAACAGCCAAAGTTTATTTATGCGATTACTGTTGAAAATCATCCTATGTATAACGATGATCGTTTTGGTAAGCAAAATTATAAATTTAACAAAGAATTATCTGAAACCGAAAAGCAGAAATTAAGTACTTATACTGCTGGAACTGCGCGTGCTAACCAAAAACTAAAAGAGTTCGCTGAATATTTAAAGACGGTAGATCGACCAACAATTTTAATCGCTTTTGGTGATCATTTGCCTAATTTGCAAGAAGTCTATGATAGATATGGATTTTTTAAAGAAGATACTGAGAGAACTAACCTAAAAAATTACCAGACTCCGTTTGTAGTGTGGAGTAATTATAAATTAGATAAGAAGCCTTTAAAGCAACCATATATTGCTGCAAGTTTTGTGGCTCCAAAGCTATTAAAGCTGGCAGGGCTACCTTTGTCAGACTATTATCAATTTATTGATAATGTTTCGAATTGTTATAGTGCCATACATCAAAAATTTGTAAAAGAAGCTCCAACTTGTAACTTTAACAATAAAGCTTTGTTAAAGGATTATGAAAATTTAAATAGAGATGTATTAGATGGGAATAATCATACTTATAAGATTATGCAAAATACTCAAATAGAGATGGAAAAGTAATTTCCATCTCTATTATATAGGAATTATTAAGACTGAATTAATCCAGTCAATTCATCTACATAATATTGCATTGGCTGAGCTTGGCGGTCTGCACGGCTTTCAATGTTGAGACGTAGTAAAGGCTCGGTGTTTGAAGCACGGACATTAAAACGCCATGCGCCAAAGTCGAGGCTTACCCCATCGGTACGGTCAATTTGTGGATTTTGATTCGCATAGAAGTCGAAAATCTTTTGAATCGTAGTTTGCGTATCGGCTACTTTAAAGTTGATTTCACCACTACAAGGGAACTTGGCAATCATATTTTCAACGAGTGTTGAGAGAGATTGTCCTGTTTCAGAGAGTAGAGCAATGGTGAGTAACCAAGGAATCATACCGCTGTCACAGTAAGCAAAATCACGGAAATAGTGATGGGCACTCATTTCACCGCCGTATACTGCATTGTGTTCACGCATAACATCTTTAATAAATGCATGCCCCGATTTTGACTGTACAGCAACACCTTTATATTCGTCGACGATATCAAATGTGTTCCACACTAAACGTGGGTCATGCACAATTTTTTCGCCTGACTGTTTGATTAAGAAAGCTTGAGCCAATAGGCCGACAATATAGTAGCCCTCAATGAATTGACCTTTTTCATCGAACAAGAAACAGCGGTCAAAGTCGCCGTCCCATGCAATACCCATATCTGCTTTATGCTCAAGAACAGCATTTCGGGTACTGTCACGGTTTTCAATTAAAATTGGGTTAGGGATGCCATTTGGGAAAGTGCCATCTGCTTCATGATGAATTTTAATAAATTCAACCGGTACATTAAGCGCTTTAAATTTTTCTTCAATGGCATCAATCACATGACCAGCTGCACCATTACCCGCGTTTACCACTAACTTTAATGGACGGATTTTTGCAGGTTCAATATAAGTCAGTAGATGGTCAACGAACTCAGGCAAAATGTTATAGCTTTGCGTTGTACCTTTTTGACCAACTTCTTCAAAGTTATTGGTCTCTGCTAAAGCCTGAATTTCTTTTAAACCAGTATCGGCACTAATTGGACGAGCATTTTCTCGAACCAATTTCATACCGTTATAGTCCATTGGGTTATGACTCGCAGTTACTTCTATACCACCTTGTACGTCTAAATGAAAAGCTGCAAAGTACACTTCTTCAGTACCCGTCATGCCTAAATCAAGCACATTCACACCTGCATCATTTAAACCGCGGATGGCCGCTTGTTTTAAAGCCTCACTGCTTAGACGAATATCACAACCTACAACCACAGTTTTTGGTTTATAGATTTGTCCGTAAGCGCGGCCAATTTTATAGGCGATTTCTTCATTCAATTCGGTGCCGAGTTTGCCTCGGATATCATAAGCTTTAAAACACGTTAAAGTAGTCATTATTCAATTCAATACATGTGGTTTGAGTTGTGTGCACATTATACATAGATCATGAAATAGGTACGTTTATAGTTTTTATATTCAAATACTTCATTTCTGTAGGTCATATTTAAGTTTATAAGGAAGCTTTTTACGACTTTAGTCGAATAAAAAAAATTATAGATGAGAAATGGCTTGATTTTTATTGTCTCTATTGGTCATACCAATTTTGATAATTATTTAATTATTGATCTTACCAATAACTGTGTTTATGATGCGCATTGTGGTTAAAGGGAAAACATTTGCACTTAAATTTTAATTGGTCATACCAATTTGTGTTAAATGTTGAAATTTTAAGGTACAAAAATTCGTCCCGGCATTTCAAGGAGATGACAATGCTCAATATGTGGCAACAACTTTATGACCCTTTAAATAATATTTGGCTGTCTAGTGCGGTTGCATTAATCCCGATTATTTTCTTCTTTTTGGCCTTGGCTGTTTTTCGTTTAAAAGGCAGTATCGCGGGTACGGGCACAGTTATTATTGCATTACTGATTGCACTCTTTTTCTATCAAATGCCGGGTCAAATGGCCTTTGCGTCAATTATTTACGGTTTCTTCTACGGTCTATGGCCAATTTCATGGATCATTATTGGGGCAGTTTTTCTATACAAGATTTCGGTAAAAACAGGCCAGTTTGAAATTATCCGCTCAAGCATTCTATCTATTACCGAAGACCAACGTTTGCAAATGTTACTTGTTGGTTTTGCATTTGGTACTTTCCTTGAAGGAGCTGCGGGCTTTGGTGCTCCTGTCGCAATTACCGCAGCACTACTTGTCGGCTTAGGGTTTAAGCCACTTTACGCTGCTGGTTTATGTTTAATTGTAAATACAGCGCCAGTTGCATTCGGTGCAATGGGTATTCCAATTATTGTGGCGGGGCAGGTTTCCGGTGTAGACACTATGGAAATTAGCCAGATGGTGGGTCGTCAGTTGCCATTTTTAACCATTATTGTGCTGTTCTGGATTATGGCGATTATGGATGGCTGGCGTGGTGTTAAGGAAACTTGGCCTGCGGTATTGGTCGGTGGTGGTGCTTTTGCGATTGCTCAGTATCTCACCTCTAACTTTATTGGCCCTGAGTTACCAGACATTACCGCAGCAATTGCTTCATTGGTCAGCCTGACGTTGTTATTCCGTGTTTGGAAACCAAAACATATTTTCCGTTTTGAACCTGAAGCGGGTCAGACTTTGACTCAGCAACCTACAACAGTTCAACGTTATAGCATTGGGAAAATTGCAAAAGCATGGTCTCCATTTGCTATTTTAACGGTAATGGTCACGATTTGGAGCGTTAAGCCATTCAAAGCATTATTTGCAAAAGATGGTGCTCTTGAACACTGGATTTTTAAACTTGAAGTGCCGTATTTACACAAATTGGTCGAGAAAATGCCACCGATTGTGTCCGAGATGAAACCATACGAAGCGATTTATAAGTTTGACTGGTTCTCTGCAACAGGTACTGCAATTTTTATTGCTGCAATCATCACAGTTATTTTCTTAAAAATGAAAGCAAGTGAGGCAGTAACAACCTTCGGTGAAACGCTCAATGAGTTAAAAACACCGATTTACTCGATTGGTATGGTGTTGGCATTTGCTTTTATTGCGAACTATTCAGGTTTATCTGCAACTTTGGCTTTGGCTCTATCGCATACGGGTCATGCGTTTACTTTCTTCTCGCCATTTTTGGGTTGGCTTGGTGTGTTCCTTACTGGTTCAGACACTTCTTCAAATGCTTTGTTCTCGGCACTACAGGCAACTACAGCTCAGCAAATTGGTATTCCGGAAGTGTTATTGGTCGCTGCGAATACCAGCGGTGGTGTGACCGGTAAGATGATTTCTCCGCAGTCGATTGCGATTGCGTGTGCCGCAGTAGGCTTAGTTGGAAAAGAGTCTGACTTGTTCCGTTTCACGGTAAAACATAGCATCATATTCACTGTCTTTGTTGGCATCATTATCACGGTTCAGGCTTATCTGGTTCCGTGGATGATTCCATAACTCCAGTGAAGGAAACGCGATGAGAATCTCCGATCAAGTGGTCATGAAATTGCAGGCATTAATTGAAGAGCGTCACATGAAAAAAGGTGACCGCTTGCCTGCCGAGCGCCAGCTTGCAACTAGCTTAGGAGTTTCTCGTCCATCCTTACGTGAAGCAATTCAACAGCTCAATAGTCAAGGTGTACTGATTAGTCGCCGTGGTGATGGAACTTATATTCAGCAATTACCTGAACAATGGCCACAGCAACTGATTGTGAATCCAATCAGTAACCTGATTGAAGAAGATCCGTTATACCGTTTTGATGTGCAAGAGGCGCGTTTGGTGCTCGAAGGGGGAACTGCATGGTATGCCGCGTTACGTTCGACCCCAGAAGATCGCGCCAAAATTCATCATTATTTTAATGAAATTAGTCGCCATCAAAATGCGGGTGACTCAGCACAGGCTGCGGTCGCGGATGCTGAATTCCACTTAGCGATTGCTGAAGCCTCCCACAATGTGGTGCTGATTCAAATGATGCGAAGTCTATTTGATTTGCTGCAATACAACGTCTTGTTAGGGCGTAAGAAAGTTTATAACGACCCCGTAAATGGTGACTTGCTGAGCGAGCAGCATTTTCAGGTGATGGATGCTATTGATCGTAAAGATCCCGAGGCCGCACGCCAAGCTGTCTGCGGTCATATTGAATTTGTGATTAATCATGTGCGTTCTCTGGATGAAGATGAAGCTCGCCAGAAACGTGCAAACCGTTTAAATAGAGTTGATTCAAAATGATTATTTCTTCTGGCAATGATTATCGTGCTGCGGCACAACGTCGCTTACCCCCATTTTTATTTCACTATATTGATGGTGGAGCGTATGCGGAATATACCTTAAAGCGTAACGTACAAGATTTGTCAGAAATTGCATTGCGTCAGCGTGTGCTGAATGACATGTCCGCGTTGAGTTTAGAGACAAAACTGTTTAATGAAACGCTGTCGATGCCAGTTGCCTTGGCGCCTGTGGGTTTAACAGGTATGTATGCACGCCGTGGTGAAGTACAAGCCGCAATGGCAGCCGATAAAAAAGGTATTCCATTTACGCTTTCAACGGTTTCTGTTTGCCCGATTGAGGAAGTTGCACCTGCAATTAACCGTCCGATGTGGTTCCAGCTTTATGTGTTACGTGACCGCGGTTTTATGCGTAATGCTTTGGAACGTGCAAAAGCGGCAGGTTGTTCAACACTGGTGTTTACCGTAGATATGCCTGTGCCGGGTGCACGTTATCGTGATGCCCATTCGGGTATGAGTGGGCCAAATGCTGCGATGCGCCGTTATATGCAGTCAGTGTTTCATCCGCACTGGTCATGGAATGTGGGCTTAATGGGACGTCCGCACGACTTGGGAAATATCTCTAAATATTTAGGTAAGCCGACTGGGCTTGAAGATTATATTGGTTGGTTAGGCTCGAACTTTGACCCATCCATTTCATGGAAAGACCTTGAGTGGATTCGTGAGTTTTGGGATGGCCCAATGGTGATTAAAGGTATTTTAGATCCTGAAGATGCCAAAGATGCTGTGCGTTTTGGTGCAGATGGCATTGTGGTATCAAATCATGGTGGTCGTCAGTTAGATGGCGTGATGTCTTCTGCTCGTGCATTGCCTGCAATTGCTGATGCAGTAAAAGGTGACTTAGCAATTTTGGCTGACTCAGGCATTCGTAATGGTTTAGACGTGGTGCGCATGTTGGCGCTTGGTGCGGATACGGTTTTACTTGGCCGTGCGTTTGTTTATGCCTTGGCAGCAGCAGGTGGACAAGGTGTGTCGAACTTACTTGATTTAATTGATAAGGAAATGCGTGTTGCGATGACGCTCACGGGTGCTAAGTCGATTTCAGATATTAATGCGGATTGTTTAGTACAGGCGATTAAACAAGGACTTTAAGACATAGTAAGTAAAGCAATAAGCACAGCCTCAAAATTTGGTGATTTGCTGATGTTTTACGTATAGGCATTTGTCACTTTTGAAAGGTCAAAAGTAACCAAAAACCTTTTGTTGAGCAAACAGTACTTCCTTGTACGGTTGCTCAACAGGCGGCATCCATGCCGCCAACGCGTAGCCAATTTGCATTAAATCTAATACCTAGAGATTAGCTGCTGGTGCTAAGCGTCAATGAGCTGCTTACATCGAACTTTTCTCTGTAAGACCCCATTGTGTTTCTCTAAATTTAAAAAAACTATGTGGTATGGATGACCAAAAGGAAACCATCATGCAAACATTTTCTCCTCAAGCAGTGATCGAACGCTTACAAAATATTGTAGGGCGTTCTTATGTTTTGACCGATGATCAAAGTACGCGTCAGTACCGTCAAGGTCGTCGTTTTGGTGAGGGGAAAGTGCTTGCAGTGGTTGTACCAGGGACTTTGCTAGAGCAATGGCAAGTGTTGCAGGCTGCAATTGAGGCGGACTGTATTGTGATTATGCAGGCAGCAAATACAGGACTCACCGGTGGTTCAACTCCGTATGGCGATGACTATGATCGTCCTGTTTTGGTTATGAGTACCCGCCGTTTAAAGGGTATTCAAGTCATCCATGACGGCAAGCAAGTCATTTGTTTACCGGGTGCGACCTTAGATAATTTAGAGCAAATTTTAAAAGGCTATAATCGTGAACCTCATTCGGTGATTGGTTCATCTTGTATTGGTGCTTCGGTACTTGGTGGTGTGTGTAATAACTCTGGTGGTGCACTGGTACGCCGTGGTCCTGCGTATACGGAACTGGCGTTATATGCTCAGGTCAATGCTGCTGGTCAGTTAGAACTGGTGAACCATTTAGGGGTGAATTTAGGCTCGACACCCGAAGAAATTTTGACGCGTTTAGAGAAGCAACAATACCAAGCTATAGATATTTTAGATGACAGTGAAAAACAGGCGTCTGACCATCGTTATGCCCACGATGTGACTCAAGTCGATGAAGATACGCCTGCTCGTTTTAATGCAGACCCGTCACGATTGTTTGAAGCATCAGGTTCGGCAGGTAAAGTCTGTGTGTTTGCTGTACGCCTTGATACCTATGAAAAAGTAGAGAGCAGTGTTTTTTATATTGGTAGTAATGATGCCGATGATTTAACGGCTATTCGTCGCTACTTACTGACCTCACTGCCAAGCTTGCCAATTGCGGGCGAATATATTCACCGTGATGCTTATTTGATTGGTGAAAAGTACGGAAAAGACACCTTCTTATTTATTGAAAAGTTTGGTACAGCCAATGTTCCAAAAGCCTTTGCGATGAAAGATAAAGTCGATGGCTTTTTAGAAAAATTTAAAATTAAAGGCTTAACAGACCAGATTTTACAGGCGATTACCTTCTTTTTACCGAGTCATTTGCCTAAGCGTATGACCGAATATCGAGACCGTTACGAGCACCATTTAGTACTACGCGTTGAAAATAATTCGAAAGCACAGACAGAGCAATTTTTAAAAGAATATTTTACTGTGCATCAGTCAGGTAATTATTTTGTATGTAGTGAAGAGGAAGGTCGAAAGGCGTTCTTACACCGTTTTGCGATTGCAGGGGCGGCAATTCGTTATCGTGATACGCACCATAGTGAAGTTGAAGATATTGTGGCGCTTGATATTGCGTTACGTCGTAATGACCGCGAATGGGTAGAGCAACTACCAGCCGAGATGGAAAACAAAATTCTCTATAAACTCTATTATGGGCATTTCTTTTGTCATGTGTTCCATCAAGACTATATTCTTAAAAAGGGCAATGACCCTTTAGAAATGGAACATCAAATGTGGAAATTACTCGATGCGCGCCGTGCTGAATATCCGGCAGAGCATAATGTTGGGCATCTTTACATTGCCAAACCTGCATTAGCCAATTTCTATCAAAAACTCGACCCAACCAATAGCTTTAATGTGGGTATTGGCCATACCTCAAAACTGAAATATTGGGGTAAGGCTAAATCTTAATATCGAGACATAAAAAAAGGCGCCGAAGCGCCTTTTTTATAGATGTCTTATGCTGCTTCGACTGATTTAGCAAGCACTTCAGCCATTGCTATAGCAACAGTGTAAACATTGTTCATGTTTAAACCTGCTACACAAATACGGCCACTACGTACTAAGTAGATTGCATATTCTTCACGCAAGATATCAACCTGCTCAGCAGTTAGACCTGTGTAGCTAAACATACCTTTTTGGTTTACAAGGTAGCTAAAGTCACGGTCTGGTAACGCTTTAGTGAGTTCATCTTTCAAGATGCTACGCATTTTGATAATACGCTCACGCATCTCTTTCACTTCGCCTTGCCATTGTTGGTTAAGTTCAGCGTCATTTAACACTTCATCAACTAACCAAGCACCTGTTGTAGGAGGGCTAGAGTAAATACGGCGTACAGTCGCTTTTAACTGACCGAATGTGCACTGAGCAGCTTCTGCATCGTCACATACGAAAGTTAAGCCGCCAACGCGTTCGCCATATAAAGAGAAGATTTTAGAGAACGAGTTGCTCACAATGAAGTTTAGACCCGCTTGGTCTAAAGCACGGATTGCATACGCATCTTCTTCCATACCGTCACCAAAACCTTGGTAAGCGATGTCTAGGAATGGAATAAGGTTACGGTCTTTTAATACTGCAATTACTTGGTCCCATTGCGCTGGGTTTAAATCAGCACCCGTTGGGTTATGGCAGCATGGGTGCAACAACACAATGCTTTGCTCAGGCAAAGTTTTAAGTGTAGAAAGCATACCGTCAAAATCTACACCACGCGTTTCTGCATCGAAATATGGGTAGAAATGAGTTTTGATGCCAGCGCCATTGAAAATCGCAACGTGGTTATCCCAAGTTGGTTGGCTTACCCAAACGTCTGAATTTGGGAAATAAGTTTTTAAGAAATCTGCACCAACTTTTAATGCACCTGAACCACCAAGTGTTTGGATGGTTACAGCACGGCCAGCTTTAACTGCTGGGCTGTTTGCACCAAATAAAAGTGCTTGAATTGCTTCACGGTAAGGTTTGAAGCCTTCCATTGGCAAATAAAGTTTGGTTTTACCGTTCTTAGGCTCAATACGCTTTTGCGCCTCGATAATGGTCTCTAACTGAGGAACAATGCTGTCTTCGTTATAATAAAGACCAATACTCAAGTTTACTTTTTCAGAACGAGTATCAGCATTGAACTGTTCCATTAAAGAGAGAATTGGATCGCCTGCGTATGGGGGGATATGTTGAAACATCAAAAAAGTCCTTTCATTCAACAATATGCATAGTACTGGGTTTTTTCTGTCTCGAAAAATACGCCACAACTATGTCGATGCTCAATAATGTATCAATAAAGCTACCGTGAAGCACCTGATAATTTCACTAATATCGATATTTTCTGGATGAAAATGATAAAAAGATTTAAAAGAAATTACGGTAAATAGAAACTAATTTCTAACTCATGCTTTCATTCAAGCAGATTGTCTACAATCTTGCTGTAATACATTGGTTGTAGACTAAAGTTTGAAACAAAAGATTAGAGGCCGAAAAGCAACTAAAAAAGTGCCATAAATCTATAGGTAAATTAATATTAAGTAACTGTTTTATATATACTAATTGGAAAGTGGTTTAATGGTTTAAATATAAGGTGAGATAACAGGTCATACTATAAAAATTGACCTGATGCGTTCTGTAAAGTGTCAACAATCACCTTGATTTTTTTCATTCATACCGCTATAAAACTCATAATTGATTAAAAATTGTCGACAATATGCAAGATTTGACCTTCGCACCAGAGCCATTACAAAGTCAGGGAAGAACACTGACCGAGCATGTATTTAAACAAATACAGACGGCGATTGTTTTGGGTCAAATTCCGGCAGGCAGCAAGATTTCTGAGCCTGAACTGGCGCGCACTTACGGCATTAGTCGTGGGCCTTTGCGTGAAGCAATTCATCGCCTTGAAGGTCAACGTTTGGTTGAGCGCACAGCTCATGTGGGCGCGCGCGTGGTTTCGCTCTCACTGCAACAGTTTAAAGAGCTTTACCAAATTCGGGCTTCTTTAGAGGGTCTGGCTTGCAAACTTGCTGCACAGCATATTGATAAAAAGCAAATCTTGGCATTACGTGATGTATTGCGTATGCATGCTGAAGATGAAAACTTTAAAGCAGGTAAAGGATATTACTTGCAAGAAGGGCAGGACGATTTTCACTACTGCATTATCAAAAGTAGTGGCAATAAAACCCTAGAAAAAATGCTATGTGATGAGCTTTATCACCTCATCCGTATGTACCGAATTCAGTTTTCAAACACACCCGATCGTCCAAGCAAAGCTTGGGACGAACATATCCGTATTTTAGATGCGATTGCAGAAGGCGATGGTGAACTTGCCGAGCTGCTCATGCATCGACATATCAATGCTTCTTACAAAATTATTGAGCAAACACTGCTACAAGCACAAGGAGAACATAACAATGGCTAAACAATCCGCAGGTCAGCTATTTCGCGATGCCGTAGCCCAAGAAAAGCCATTACAAGTGGTTGGAACCATCAATGCCAATCATGCACTTTTGGCAAAACGTGCAGGTTATAAAGCGATTTACTTATCAGGTGGTGGTGTAGCAGCTGGTTCTTTAGGCTTACCTGATTTGGGAATCAGTAACCTTGATGATGTGTTGACCGATGTACGCCGTATTACTGATGTATGTGATCTTCCATTATTGGTCGATGCGGACACAGGCTTTGGTGCTTCTGCATTTAACATTGCACGTACTACAAAATCACTGATCAAGTTTGGTGCTGCGGCAATGCATATTGAAGACCAAGTGGGTGCAAAACGTTGTGGTCACCGTCCGAATAAAGCCATTGTGACTCAAGAAGAAATGGTTGACCGTATTAAAGCTGCGGTCGATGCGCGTGGTGATGACAGCTTCGTGATTATGGCGCGTACCGATGCGTTAGCGGTTGAAGGCTTACAAGCGGCAATTGACCGTGCGGGTGCCTACATTGAGGCAGGTGCAGACATGTTGTTCCCTGAAGCAATTACCGAGCTTGATATGTACAAGCAATTTGCTCAGAAGACAGGCGTACCAATTTTGGCAAATATTACCGAGTTTGGTTCTACACCATTGTTTACCACTGAAGAGTTAGCATCTGCTGATGTAAGCCTTGCGCTTTATCCGCTTTCTGCTTTCCGTGCTATGAACAAGGCAGCCGAAACTGTGTATGAAACCTTACGCAAAGAAGGTACACAAAAGAACGTGGTTGATATTATGCAAACACGTAAAGAGTTATATGAACGCATTAACTACTACGCGTTTGAAGACTACTTAGACAACGCATTTGCTAAAAAGAAATAAATAAGCCCTCTTTTAAAAGAAGGGGAAGCGATGGTCTTGGCTATCGTGAGGGCGGCATGGATGCCGCTACGTTGGACTGCGATATAGGGATATATCGTCAGACCAACAAGGATTTTTGCTTACTTTTCATCCGTGAAAAGTAAGGCGAACGGCAGGTTAATCCAAAAATTGGATGAGAACTCGGCAAGACGCTGTCGCGTTTTCACCCAAGTAAAAATTGAACAAACAACAAATTCTGGTTGATATAAAGGATGATTCTATGAGCTCAAATGAAACAACAACAGGCTTCAAACCAAAAAAATCAGTTGCACTAAGTGGACAAGTTGCAGGCAACACAGCACTTTGTACCGTAGGACGTAGTGGTAACGACTTGCACTATCGTGGCTATGACATTCTTGACCTTGCGGCAGGTAGCGAGTTTGAAGAAGTTGCTCACTTGCTCGTACATGGCAAATTACCAAACAAAGCTGAACTCAAAGCCTATAAAGCAAAATTAAAAGCGCTTCGTGGCTTACCAGCAGCGCTTAAAACAGCACTTGAACAATTACCACCGTCTGCACACCCAATGGACGTGATGCGTACAGGTGTTTCAGTGCTAGGTTGTTTAACACCAGAACACGAAGACCACAACGAAGCGGGCGCAAAAGACATTGCTGATAAATTAATGGCATGCCTAGGCTCAATGCTGCTTTATTGGTATCACTTCAGCAATAACGGTCGTCGTATTGAAGTTGAAACAGATGACGACTCAATTGCAGCGCATTTCTTACATTTGCTTCATGGCGAAAAACCATCTGAAGAATGGATTCAAGCAATGCATACCTCTCTTATTTTGTATGCTGAGCATGAGTTCAACGCATCTACATTTACCTCACGTGTGGTTGCAGGTACAGGTTCTGACATGTACTCGGCAATTACAGGCGGTATTGGTGCACTTCGCGGACCTAAGCACGGTGGTGCAAACGAAGTTGCATTCGTGATTCAACAACGTTACGACAACGCAGACGAAGCAGAAGCTGACATCCGTAAACGTGTTGAAAATAAAGAAGTTGTGATCGGTTTTGGTCACCCTGTCTATACAGTTTCTGACCCACGTAACGAAGTGATCAAGAAAGTTGCGCACGACTTGGCACAAGCGCAAGAAAACACCAAAATGTACCTCATCGCTGAGCGTTTAGAAGCAGTGATGAAAGAAGTGAAAAACATGTTCCCGAACCTCGACTGGTTCAGTGCGGTGAGCTATCACTTGATGGGTGTTCCAACTGCAATGTTTACACCGTTATTCGTAATTGCACGTACAGCAGGTTGGTCAGCGCACGTGATTGAACAACGCCAAGATGGCAAAATCATTCGTCCAAGCGCGAACTACACAGGCCCTGAAAACCTCGAATTTAAACCATTGGCGGAGCGTGGTTAATGAACACAAAATACCGTAAACCGCTGGCAGGAACCCAGCTTGAATATTACGACGTGCGTCAAGCCGTTGAAGATATTCAGCCAGGCGCATACGAAAAACTGCCTTACACCTCAAAAGTGCTCGCAGAGCAATTGGTACGCCGTGCCGATGCCGAGAATTTAACTGCCTATTTAACGCAGTTAATTGAACGCCGTCAGGACTTGGACTTTCCTTGGTATCCTGCGCGCGTGGTGTGTCATGACATTTTGGGTCAAACTGCATTGGTTGACCTTGCAGGCTTACGTGATGCGATTGCTGACAAAGGCGGTGACCCATCTAAAGTTAACCCAGTTGTGCCAACACAGCTCATTGTCGACCACTCTTTAGCAGTGGAATACGGTGGTGCTGACCCCGACGCTTTTGCAAAAAACCGTGCTGTTGAAGACCGCCGTAACGAAGACCGTTTCCACTTTATTGAGTGGACTAAAACTGCATTTAAAAATGTTGATGTGATCCCTGCGGGGAACGGCATTATGCACCAGATTAACCTAGAGAAAATGTCTCCGGTGATTCAGGCACGTGATGGCGTAGCATTCCCAGACACTTGCGTAGGTACAGACTCACACACACCACATACAGACGCTTTGGGCGTAATTTCTGTGGGTGTAGGTGGTTTAGAAGCTGAAAACGTAATGTTGGGCCGTGCATCTTGGATGCGTCTGCCAGACATTATTGGTGTTGAGTTTGTAGGTCAGCGTCAAGCAGGCATTACTGCAACAGATATCGTACTTGCCTTAACTGAGTTCTTACGTAAAGAGCGCGTAGTCGGTGCATACCTTGAGTTCTTTGGTGAAGGTGCTGACAGCATGTCTGTGGGCGACCGTGCCACCATTTCGAACATGACACCAGAATATGGCGCTACGGCTGCGATGTTCTACATTGACCAAAACACGATTGACTACTTACGCCTAACAGGCCGTGAAGATGCTCAAGTGGCATTGGTTGAACAGTACGCAAAAGAAATCGGCCTTTGGGCATCTGACATGACCAAAGCAGAGTACCCACGTGTACTACGTTTTGACCTATCGACAGTCACACGTAACATCGCGGGTCCATCAAACCCACATGCACGTGTTTCAACTGCGGACCTAAAAGAAAAAGGCATTGCAGGTGTTGTTGAAAACCGTTCTGATGGCTTAATGCCAGATGGTGCAATCATTATTGCTGCAATTACTTCGTGTACTAACACTTCTAACCCACGTAACACTGTGGCGGCAGGTTTGTTGGCACGTAAGGCAAATGAGCTTGGTTTGGTTCGTAAACCTTGGGTGAAATCATCATTTGCACCGGGTTCAAAAGCGGCTGCACTTTACCTCGAAGAAGCGGGTGTTCTAAAAGACTTAGAACAACTTGGTTTTGGTATTGTGGCTTACGCTTGTACAACGTGTAACGGTATGTCTGGTGCGTTAGATCCAGTCATTCAACAAGAAATTATTGACCGCGACTTGTACGCAACAGCAGTACTGTCTGGTAACCGTAACTTCGATGGCCGTATCCACCCTTATGCAAAACAAGCATTCTTGGCATCTCCACCGCTTGTTGTGGCGTATGCAATTGCAGGTACGATCCGTTTTGACATCGAAAAAGATGCGTTAGGTCATGACAAAGAAGGTAACCCGATTTACCTGAAAGACATTTGGCCATCTGATGCTGAAATTGATGCATTAGTAAAAGAAGCCGTGAAGCCTGAACAGTTCCGTAAAGTCTACATTCCAATGTTTGACTTGGGCGAAGTTGAACAAGCGAAGAGCCCACTTTACGATTGGCGTCCACAAAGTACTTACATCCGCCGTCCACCATATTGGGAAGGGGCGTTGGCTGCACCACGTACTTTAGCAAACATGCGTCCGCTTGCGATTTTAGGTGACAACATCACTACCGACCACTTGTCGCCTTCAAACGCGATTTTGATGGACTCGGCTGCGGGTGAATACCTTCACAAAATGGGCGTGCCAGAAGAAGACTTCAACTCATATGCAACGCACCGTGGTGACCACTTGACTGCACAACGTGCAACATTTGCCAACCCGAAACTGTATAACGAAATGGTGGTTCGCTCAGACGGCACCATTAAGCAAGGTTCAAAAGCGCGTGTAGAGCCAGAAGGCGAAGTGATGCGTATGTGGGAAGCAATTGAAACTTACATGAACCGCAAGCAACCGTTAATCATTATTGCGGGTGCTGACTATGGTCAGGGTTCAAGCCGTGACTGGGCTGCAAAAGGTGTCCGCCTTGCAGGTGTTGAAGCGATTGTGGCAGAAGGTTTTGAGCGTATTCACCGTACTAACTTGGTGGGTATGGGCGTGTTACCACTTGAGTTTAAACCGGGTGTAAACCGCAAAACTTTAAAACTAGATGGTACAGAGCTTTATAGCGTGATTGGTAATATTGCGCCGCGTTCGACTTTAACTTTAGTGATTGAACGTGCCACAGCGGATGGTAAAGAAGAGATTCTTGAAGTGCCTGTGACTTGCCGTTTAGATACAGAAGAAGAAGTTTCTGTATATGAAGCGGGCGGTGTATTACAGCGTTTTGCGCAAGACTTTTTAGAAGGCCAAGTGGCTTAATACTTTAGTTAAACATTATTGATATTGTTTATAAAAAGCCCTATTTTTAAATAGGGCTTTTTGCAGAAATTTATAATATATCTATTTAACTAATCATAGATAATGAACGAAAAAATTAATGCAAATTAAAATTTGACTTATAAGATAGAAGACTTACAGGTGATTGAAAATAAATGTAACAGGATAACACCTGATATGATTTTATTTTTTGATATGGATGGGACATTAGTGGATTCTGATTATGCTAATTTTTTAGCTTATCAACAAGCCATCTCATCAGTAATTAAATATGACATATGCTTGAGTTATAATTCTAATTGTAGATTAAATAGAAATAGTATAAAAGCTGCTTTACCGTCATTGTTAGAAACTGAATATCAGGAAATAATTCAAGAGAAAGAAAATATTTATCATCAGTTTTTAGATAAAAATAGATTATATATAGAGCAAGTCAATATACTCGTTGAGTATTCAAAATCTAATAAAATAATTTTAGTTACAAATAGCTATAGAGTTAGGGCTATGGGAATACTGAACTATTTTAACTTAACTAAATATTTTGATGAGATATTTTGTCAAGAATCAATAATTGAAAATAATCAATTTAATAAGTTTGAAAATGCTATTTTAAAATTAGGGGTATCACCAAAAAAAATTATAGTTTTTGAGAATGAAGAATCAGAAATTTTACTTGCTATAAAAGCAGGTATTGAAATTATTAATCCTAAAATGGTTATAGATTATGAAAAACTTTGAAATAGATGGTTCTGGTTGGCATACAGTTCCAGGGACTGCTTCTAGAAGACCTTGTGTTTTTTTGGAAAGTGAAATTATTGCTTTTTATCATGGGGATTATCATAGTGGTGGAGAATGGCAAAAGAGAGGAACTATAGCTAATTTGATTTGGACATTAAAAAATGATGCTCATCCTTTCCCACAGTATTTACCAAGTGCGATTCAAGCATTAAAAACAATTCTTAAACAAGATTTACCTGAAATATTGCGACAAGTTGGTAATGATAAGCAATTAACTATTTGCGTTATTCCAAGAGCGAAAAATGAACAAAATTATCGACAAGATCAATTGCACTTCAAAAGAACGGTTTCTGAAGTAGCAAATGAGTTGGATGGTTTTATCGATGGTACTTCATACATTATGAGAAACTTAAATACACAAACAACTCATTTAGAACGAGGACAAGGAGAGGGGGGGGATGGAAATTCACCTTATCCTGGGATTACGAATGATACGTGTACTATTTCAAGTGAAGTACGGGGTAAAGATATTCTACTTATAGATGATGTGTATACAAAGGATGTAGGAATAGATGAAGATGCAATACAAGCTTTGTTAAATCATGGCGCAAACTCTGTTATATTTTATTCTATTGGTAAAACATCAAAATAATGATGTTTAATTTGAGTATCGCAAAGTGAAATATACAAATAATGCTTTAAATATTTTAACGGCTTTATCTTATAAAGGAATAGGTAAAGCTTGGATTGTGAAAAAAATAAAGGGTAATGAAAGTGTTGAAACTATTGTTTCGTTTTTAAATGAAACGATTAAAGAAGTTACAGATATAGATGAGTTTGAGAGAAAACGGAAAGGATTTGAGACAACTATTCTTAATAAGTTTGAAAATTGTTGTGACGGATTTGTGGCCTTAGGAGATAAAGATTTTCCTCAATTTCGTGGAAATGTAAAAGAAGGTGAGCGCCCAGTTTTTCTTTTTTATAAAGGAGATATTCATTTACTAAACATCGAAAATAAGAATATTTCTGTTATTGGGCTTTTAAATCCAAAAGAAGATATTGAAGGTAGAGAACGAAAAATTGTAGATCAACTTGTTAAAAGTGGGGCGACGATAATAAGTGGCTTGGCCCTTGGCTGTGACAGCATTTCTCACAAACAGGCTCTAGATTCTAATGGTAAAACAGTTGCTATTCTACCAAGTCCATTGAGTAATATTCTTCCAGCAAAAAATAGAGATTTAGCTTTTCAAATAGTTGATAAAGGGGGGTTACTTGTTACCGAATACGGAAATGATTTTAAAAGTCCAATGGAATTAAGTAGTCGTTATAAAGAGCGAGACCGTTTGCAGGCGTTATTTTGTGACACAATTGTTTTAGCTGCAAGTTATTCTCAGGATTCTTCTAAACATTGGGAAAATTTATCTGGAAAAAAACTAGATAGTGGAGCTCGTTTAGCAATGAATTATGCAAAAGAATATAATATTCCGCGCGCTGTAATGTATGATAAAAAAATTGATATAAATAATCCGATGTTTGATTTGAATAGAAAAATTATTCAAGAACAAAAGGATACTATGGTAATAACGCAAGATAATTTACCGGAAATAGTCAAGAATATAATGAATAAAAAATTATCTATTACTAATAAAACTCTTGTTCAAAATCAACTGCTTTGATTCTTCTTTTATTATAATTATAGATACAATACATAGTGCTATAGAGCAGTACACTTATTAGAATATTTTTTATAAATAATAAATATATATCTTCTCTTCAAGATCATTCCAATAAAAAAAGCCCGACATCCTGTCGGGCTTTTTCGTATTTGGTTGCTAGATATGACTCCTGTCGTATCTCACGATCCTGATGCATGAACCTATTATTGTTGTTTTGTGTTCCGGAACATCCTGTTCCTGTATGAGTTCATATTAGAAAAAAAGCAGGAGGCAGCCAATCCGCTAAATCCCTAAATCTGTGTAAGATAAATCGTACAAATAACATTTTTTGCATTTATGCCATCATCATCGGGCGAAATGGACAATTGACATTCACTTTAAGTGGGTTATATTCCTGTTTAATATATATACGATTATAGGAATGTAATCATGGTAACAGCTGGCGAAAAACCCGGAACAGGCTTCTATTTCTGTGCTCAGTGCGGACACAGAGTGTTTTTAGAAATTAACACAGACCCTTTACCACCTTGCACGAAATGCTACTGCACGCAATTTAAACGTTAAGAATGAAATAATATTTGCGTTCGCATTTAACAAAAAGCCCTGTCACCTGATGGGGCTTTTTTGTTAATTTAAAAATAAGACTTACATAACAAGACCAGTGATGGGCATGAAAAGGAAACCGTTATGGAAACAATATTGGGTTTATGTATTGGCGTGGGGCTGAGCGCTGCCTGCGGTTTTCGGGTGTTTGTGCCGCTATTGGTCATGAGCATTGCCACCATGATGGGCTGGTTTGAGCCATCAAAAGGCTTTGAGTGGTTAGCTCTGCCATCGGTGTGTTTAGCTTTAGGTGTGGCAACGGTGTGTGAAGTTGCAGCTTACTATATTCCTTGGGTTGATAATGCCTTAGACACAGTCGCAACTCCTGCGGCGATGATTGCGGGTACATTAGCGACAATGGCGGTGAGTAGCGGAGAAATGTCTCAGTTTGCCAGTTGGGCGGCAGCGATTATTGTGGGCGGTGGTACGGCTGGTGTGGTGCAAATGAGTACCGTTGCTGCACGTGGTGTTTCAACTGCAACTACGGGTGGCTTGGGTAATTTTGTCGTTGCGACAGGTGAGTGGATTGGAGCGATCTTACTTTCGGTTTCGGCCATGTTAGTGCCTGCACTTGTTGCGGTAGTAGTGCTGATTGCGATTATTTTAGCGGTACGTTGGATCCGCCATAAAAAGCAAGAACAGGCGCATAGTCCTCTATAGGCTTAGCATAAACATATTTTTAAACAGCAATAAAAAAAGCCCAACATCCTGTTGGGCTTTTTCGTATTTGGGTACTAGATATGACTCCTGTCGTATCTCACGCTCCTGGTGCTTGAACCTATTATTGTTGTTTTATGTTCCGGAACATCCTGTTCCTGTATGAACTCATCATAGGAAAAAAGAAGGAAGTCGCCAATCCGCAAAATCCCTAAAAGTTTGTAGGATAAAACGTACATTGAAACATGGTGTGAGGCGTTTTGTAGTTACAGAGGGGGCTTACTTTTATACCTAATCATTTAAGATGTTGAGAAGTATAAGAGTTGCTATTGATAACAATATGTTATGTTTAAGTTTGGTTGTAAAAAGAACAATTTTATCGGGAGTAATCAATAAATGACCGTTATGTTGGTAAAACCTCATTTAAGGTTTAAAGAGAGCTATAACAACTATATTAATGAATTGGCAGATGAAGATCGTCACCCTTTGACAACGGAGTTTGACCATACAAATTTTGAATCATTTTTGAATAAACTGAGAGATTATGAAAATGGGGAATCCCTAGAAGAAGGGCATGTTCCCAACATTACATATTGGTTAGTAGAGGATAATGAAATTATTGGCGCGTCTAACTTGCGACTTAAACTCAATGAACAGATTGAATATTGTGGTGGACATATTGGTTTAGGTATTCGTCCTTCTAAACGTGGACAGAATTTTGGCTCGAAATTGTTAGAGCTTACAATTCAGGAGGCATGGAAGCTAGGCCTAACGGAGTTACATATACATTGTTATAAATCTAATTTAGCTTCTGCAAAAACTATTCAAGCAAACAATGGTCGTCTTGATTCCGAAATTACTCTCAACCAAGTAGTTCAAAGGTATGTTGTGCATAAAACAATATAAGAATTTTCTTTAAGTTGTTTTTAAATGAACATAAAAAAAGCCCGACATCCTGTCGAGCTTTTTCGTATTTGGTTGCTAGATATGACTCCTGTCGTATCTCACGCTCCTGGTGCATGAACCTATTATTGTTGTTTTGTGTTCCGGAACATCCTGTTCCTGTATGAGTTCATATTAGGAAAAAAGCAGGGTGTCGCCAATCCGCAAAATCCTTAAAAGCTTGTAGGAAAAAACGTACAAGATCGCTTTCGATATATATTATTTTGAATTCAACTTTAGGCCCCTGTGCCGCAACAGACTTTAATCTTTTGCGCTGATTTAAAGTAATAAACCATTGCAACACAGAGATAAAGAGCTAAGCCAAACGCTTAGCCCAGACTACTTTTGTCACACCGCTGCATGACGCTAAAGAAAGTAGGGGCAAAGTCCCGTGGGAGAACAGGACTTTGCAAACTGACATGTTTAAGCTGCTGCATGAGCTTAGGGGAGTAGGTTTGTTCAAGTCGCTGATAAATACATCCACAACTGGTCTTAGTGTGTCCACCCGACAGGCAAATTTTTTCAAACTCCTGCTGAGTATGTAAGTTACAACCCGAAATTCCCAAGCTCGCTACAACCAAACTTAAAGCCATAATAGATTTATAAATTGTCATATTATTCTCATAATGATTTATATCTATGAGTAGAATAAAAATATAATTTGTTTTAAGGCTTAAAATAATTTTTGGGTAATAGTTAATCCTCCAATGTATGTAGGAAAATAAAATAATTAAATTTTTAAAATAAAAATAATTTATAAATTTAAAAACTAGGCAATAAAAAACCTAAATTTTAAATAAATAAAATGATTAAGCAGGAGAGGGAATAAGTTTGAAAAGTGTCATGGTCAACTCCTTATAATTTATGGAGTCCTACCACCAGATTACCGCGAATTAATTTATGGTGGTAGAACGAAAGGGGGTTGACAGACTGGACTCGTAGAACCAGCACGCACGGGGCGTCCCCCTCCCGTCCTGAACTGCACCCCATAAGTTAGACTTTTAAAACTTATGAGGTGTGCTCTATGCCAATTCCGAAGCATTCAAAAGAGTTAAAATTAAAAGTCATTCAAGCTTATTTAGAGGGAAGTAAAGGATATAAAATCCTTTCACAAGAATTTAATGTAGATCTCCAAACCATCCGCTTATGGATTGAAAACTATAAGGCACAAGGTGAAGATGGCCTGAATGTTAAAACTAAAAAAACCTACTACTCTTCCGAATTTAAAATCAAGGCTGTACAAATGCTTCTTGATAAGATACCGGTAAGAGAAGTTAGAAGACGGTTAAATCTGAGCGGGACGTCAATTTTAAGAAGGTGGCTAGCTCAGTATCATAAAGAAGGGATTGCTGGGTTTAATACCACGAGGATTTATACCAATATGCTTAAACAAGATAAAACTAAAATAACCAAGTCTGTAAAAGATGACAAAGATAAATCTCAGCAGGAGCTCATTGATGAAGTGACCGCTTTACGAGCAGAGGTTGCCTTTTTAAAAAAGCTAAAAGCCTTAAAACTGAAGCAACGTACCTAAATTCAATTTCTACTGCAGACAGTGTTCAAGTTATTTCAGAATTAAGGCAAATTTATCCATTAAAGCTCTTACTCAGTATTGCCAAGATCGCTCGTAGTACTTATTTCTATCACATGAAAGCTGTACGCTCTAAGGATAAATATACTGAGTTAAAACAGCAGATCAAGTCCATATATCACAAGCATAAGGGATGCTATGGCTATCGTAGAATTACTCTTGCTCTGAAAAGTACAGGAATAATAATCAACCATAAATGTGTATATCGTCTTATGAAAACTATGGGACTTAAATCACGTATCAGAGCACTAAAATATCGCTCATATAAAAGTGGTTGTGTCGGGATGGTGGCCGATAACATTATGCAACGGCAATTTAAAGCGAACCGTCCCAACCAGAAATGGGCAACTGATGTGACGGAATTTAATGTTAACGGTGAAAAACTTTATCTATCACCAATTATAGATTTATTTAATGGGGAAATTATTACCTTCCGGATCCAACGTAAACTCAATTATGAGTTAGTGAAAGATATGCTCATTCATGCTTTAGCTAAACTTAAGCGACATGAGAAACCAATTCTCCATTCAGATCAAGGATGGCAATATCAAATGGCTCATTATCAACAGCAATTAAAGCAACATGGTTTAATTCAAAGTATGTCTCGTAAAGGAAATTGCTTAGATAATGCTGTAATAGAAAGCTTCTTTGGAATATTAAAATCGGAGTGCTTTCATGGTGAAAAATTTCAATCAACTGATGAGTTAGAGAAAACTATACGAGAGTACATTCATTATTATAATCATGAGAGAATCAAGGTGAAGCTACAAGGTTTATCCCCTGTACAATATAGAAACCAGTTTTTAAAAACTGCTTAACTAACTGTCCAACTTTATGGGGTCAGATCAT